>DAOTYW010000070.1:0-3330 GCA_034434755.1 Anaerolineae bacterium
AGGCCAGCGCCCTCGCCGACCGACTTCAGGGGCTGATCGCCCACGTCAACCTGATCCCCCTCAACCCCACACCCGCCTGCGACGGGAAACCGTCCTCCCGTCAGGCCATCGCGGCGTTTACGGCGGTGCTGGAACGTCGGGGGATTCCCTTCACCGTCCGCCTGCGCAGGGGGATTGAGATTCAGGCCGGGTGTGGGCAACTGAGAGGGGTGAAACGTGAAACGTGAAGCGTGAAACGTGAAACGTGAAACGTGAAACGTGAAACGTGAAGCGTGAAACGTGTTGCATGGTCGTGATGAGGAGGTTATTATGGAGTACGGTGTGCTGAAGAACTACGTCGGCGGCGAGTGGGTGGGTTCGGCGTCGAGCGAGCTGTTGGACGTGCATAACCCAACCACCGACGAGGTCATCGCTCGCGTGCCCCTCTCGACCGCTGAGGAGGTCAGTCGGGCGGTGGCGGCGGCGCGGGAGGCGTTCCAGGAGTGGCGGGAGACGCCGGCGGTCGTCCGCTCGCGATACTTCTTCCGCCTGAAGGCGCTGCTGGAGGAACACTTCGAGGACCTGGCGCGCACGATCACCGTCGAGCACGGCAAGATCATTGACGAAGCGCGCGGCGAGGTGCGGCGGGCGATCGAGAATGTCGAGGTGGCGGCGGGTATCCCCTCCCTGATGATGGGCTACAACGCCGAGGACATCGCCGCCGGCATTGACGAGGACTGCGTCCTCCAGCCGGTGGGGGTCTTCTGCTGCGTGGCGCCGTTCAACTTCCCCTCGATGGTACCCTTCTGGTTCCTCCCCTACGCCGTCGCCTGCGGCAACACCTACATCGTCAAGCCCTCGGAGGTCTGCCCGCTCAGCCAGAGCAAGCTCTTCGCGCTGTTGGACGAGGCGGACTTCCCGCCGGGGGTGGTCAACCTAGTCAACGGGGCCAAGGGGGTGGTGGACGCGCTGCTGACCCATCCTGACGTGGCCGGGGTCTCCTTCGTCGGCTCGACGCCGGTGGGGAAATACATCTACGCGACGGCGGCGGCGAACGGCAAGCGGGCGCAGTGCCAGGCCGGGGCGAAGAACGGCCTGGTGGTCATGCCCGACGCGCCGCTGGGGCCGACGGTGGCGGCGATCCTCACTTCTGCCTTCGGCACGGCCGGACAGCGCTGCCTGGCCGGGTCGCTGGTGCTGGCCGTCGGCGACGTCTACGAACCGCTCAAGGCCCGCCTAGTCGAGGCCGCCGCGCGCATCAAGGTCGGCAACGGGCTGGACGAGAGTGTGCAGATGGGCCCGGTTGTCTCGCGCAAGTCGCTCGAACGCATCCACGGCTATATCGAGAAGGGCGTCCAGGAGGGCGCGAAGCTGCTGCTGGATGGGCGGACGGTACGGGTGGACGGCTACCCGAATGGCTACTTCGTCGGCCCGACGATCTTCGACGACGTGCGGCCGGAGATGACCATCGCCCGTGAGGAGATCTTCGGCCCGGTGCTGGGCATCGTTCGCGTGCCCGACTTCGACGCGGCGCTGGAGGTGATCGAGGCGATCCCCTACGGCAACGCCGCATCCCTGTTCACCACCAGCGGCAAGTGGGCGCGCGAGTTCAAGTACCGGCTCAAGTGCGGCAACATCGGCATCAACATCGGCATCGCCGCCCCCATCGCTACCTTCCCCTTCGCCGGGATGAAGCAGTCGTTCTTCGGCGACCTGCACGGCCAGGGCCGCGACGCGATTCAGTTCTTCACGGACCGGAAGGTGGTGATCAGTCGGTGGTTCTGAGGAGTGTCTAGGGTCCGATGTCCGAAGTCCAAGGTCCGAAGTCCGATGTCGGACACCAGACCTCGGACTCTGAATTCTGGACTTCGGACTTCAGACACCGGACTTCGGACATCTGAGGAGGGCCTATGGAGTTAGGAACCTTCGGTGCGATCTTGCGCTTTGCGATTGAACTGGAACAGCGAGCGGCGGCGTTCTACGAGCAGTCGGCGCAGGCCGGGGGCGGGGCGTTGTTCGAGGAGATGGCGCAGGGGGCGCGCAAGCGCGTCGGGCGGCTGGAGCAGGCCCGCCGCGAGGGCGTCGCCGAGATGATCCTGGAGTCTATTAGCGGGCTGGACGGCGACCGCTACACTATCTCCCTCGATCCGGGGGCCGACGAGGCCGGGCGGCTAGCCCAGGCCCGCGCACTGGAAGAGGCGGCAACCCGCTTCTACCAAGACGCGGCGGTCAAGCTGCCCATCCGCGAGGTCTCCCGCCTCTTCCAGCGGCTGGCCCAGGACCATGACCAGCACCGCGCCCACCTCCCACCCTAACCCGTCACCCACTTGCCTACTTGCCTACTTGCCTACTTGCCTACTTGCCCACTTGCATACTTGCATACTTGCATACTTTCCCAGGAGGACCCTATGACCAATCTCTCCCCCGACATCGAGAAACTCATCTCCCCCATCTGGCCGCGCTACACGCCCATCGTCGCCGAGCGGGCGGAAGGGGCCTACGTGTTCGACCAGGACGGCACGCGCTACCTGGACTTCACCTGCGGCATCGGCGTGACCAACACCGGCCACTGCCATCCCAAGGTGGTGCGGGCGGTGCAGGAGCAGGCCGCCAAGCTCCTGCACGGACAGGTCAACATCGTCTACCACAGGCCGCTGCTGGAACTGGTCGGTGAGTTGCGGACCATCGTCCCGTCCACGCTGGACTGCTTCTTCTTCTCCAACAGCGGCGCGGAGGCGGTCGAGGGGGCGGTCAAGCTGGCCCGTCACGCCACCGGCCGGCCCAACGTCATCGTCTTCCAGGGCAGCTTCCACGGCCGCACCGGCATGACCATGGCCCTCACCACCTCCAAGACCATCTACCGCGTCGGCTACCAGCCGCTGCCCGCCGGCGTCTTCGTCGCCCCCTTCCCCTACGCCTACCGCTACGGCTGGAGCCCGGAGGACACCGAGGCCTTTTGTCTGCGCGAGCTGGAGTTGCTATTGAAGACCCAGACCGCCCCGTCGGAGACGGCGGCGATGCTGATCGAGCCGGTGCAGGGCGAGGGCGGCTACGTCGTCCCGCCGGCGGGCTTCCTGGCCGGCCTGCGCCGCCTCTGCGACGAGCACGGCATCCTGCTCATCGCCGACGAGGTGCAGTCCGGCTTCGGGCGCACCGGCCGCTGGTTCGCCATCGAGCACTTCGGCGTCCAGCCGGACATCATGACCATGGCCAAGGGACTGGCCTCCGGCCTGCCGCTCTCCGGCGTCGCTGCGCGGCGGGAGCTGATGGAGAAGTGGGTGCCGGGCACGCACGGCGGCACCTACGGCGGCAACGCCGTCGCCTGCGCCGCCGCCGTCGCCACCATCCGCG
>DAOTYW010000071.1:0-1640 GCA_034434755.1 Anaerolineae bacterium
GGCCGGACGGGGCGTCACCGTCGAGGGGGTGGTCGAGAGCCGCTCGGCCAATGACGATGCCAGCCAGGTCGAACGGCTGCGCGCCGGCGGCGTGACGGTCCGCCTCGACGGCAACCCCTACACCATGCACCATAAGGTCTTCATCGTGGACGAACAGATCGTCGTCCTGGGGTCGTACAACTTCACCGTCAGCGCCGACGCGGAGAACGACGAGAACCTGCTGATCATCCACGACCCGCAGGTGGCGGCGGCCTTCCTGGCCGAGTACGAACGAGTGGTGGCACAGGCGGAGGGGCGCTGATTCCCCCACTTCCCTTTGTCGCCTTCTTGTGGTAGACTGGTCGAGAAGCTGTAGGGAAAGGAGACTATGGACACCGTCGAACTGATCTGGATGCTCGCCGTGACGATCCTGGCCCTGCTCAACATCGTCTGGCAGTTCGACCTGCAGACCCGTCAGCGGCGGCTGCAGGAGCGATACGAGCGGCTGGCCAGCCTGGAGGGAAGCGACGTTCCGGCGGCAGGGCTGGGTCCTGTACTGGCCCGCCTGGAGGGCGTGCAGGGGAAGATTGACCAGGTCGAGACCCTGGCCCGCCAGCTCCAAACGACCCTCGGCCACGCCATTCAGGGGGTGGGGATCGTCCGCTTCCGCGCCTTTGCGGACACCGGCGGCGACCAGAGCTTCGCCCTGGCGTTGGTGGACGGGGGCGGCAATGGGGTGGTCATCTCGGCCCTCTATGGCCGCGACGAGACCCGCGTCTACGGCAAGCCGCTGGGCTCCTGGACCTCGCCCTACAACCTGAGCGACGAGGAGAAGCAGGCCCTGGAACAGGCCCGGCGGATGGTCGGTTGACAAAACCGGTCGGGCGGGTTATGATGCCGCCCGCGTGAACGGAGAACCCAGCCAAGGAGGCACGATGTTCAGCAAGGACAAGAGACCACAACCGCAGGCAACGCCGGCCAGCCCCGCGCCGTCCGCCCGCATCGAGACGGTGATCGGGCCCAACGCTCACTTCCGGGGCGACATCGTCTCCGAGGGAGGCGTGCGGGTGGATGGCATCTTCGAGGGCACCATCGAGACCACCGGCAATCTGGTGATCGGCGAGTCGGCCAAGGTGATCGCCGACATCCACGCCAACAACGTCTCCGTCTCCGGCGCCGTCAAGGGGAACATCTTCGGCAACCGGGTGGAGATCCTGGAGACCGGACGGGTGTGGGGCGACCTGACGGTGAGCTCGCTGCTACTCAACGAGGGGGCGTACCTGCGCGGCCAGACAACGATGCACGCCGACATCGAACCGCCGCAGTTGGAACCGCCCAAGCCTCGCCCGGCCGCCGAGCCGCGCCCGGCCGGCGGGCCAATTGTGGATGTGGAACCGGTGGCCCGCTGAGGCCACCTGGACCGCGTTTCTGCCCCGGCGCCCCCGCCCCGCGCGGGGGCGCTGTCGCATCGCCGTAATCCTTTAGGGTAACTGCCTACCCTCTGCCAGGCGTGGCCGGTGTTGTGGCTGCTCACCCCACCCCCTGGCCCCCGCCCCTCTCCCGCTGCGGAGGGTGCTTAAAAAAGCCAGTGAAACAGAGGGGAGGGCTTGGAGGACACCTTGTGATGCCGACGCGTGACCGCTATCCACCGGCTCCAGGCA
>DAOTYW010000072.1:0-6334 GCA_034434755.1 Anaerolineae bacterium
GAAGTGCCCGCCACCGCCTACGCGCCCGACGCGGCGCAGGTCATGGTCGGGCTGTACGACCCCGTCAGCGGGGCGCGGCTGGCGGCGACGGGGCCAGGCGGCGCATCGCTGGGCGACGCGGTCCGTCTCGGGCCGGTCGAGGTGCGCCGCCCGCCCGGCGATATGCCCAATCCCATCGCCGTGGACTTCGACGGCCAGATGGCGCTGATCGGCTACGACCTGAGCGGGCGGGTGGTCGCTCCGGGCGAGACGATCACCCTGACGCTGATCTGGCGCGGTCAGCGGCCGATGACGACCGACTACACCGTCTCGGCGCAGTTGGTGGACGCCGCGCAGCGCAAGGCGGCCCAGCACGACGGCTGGCCGCAGGGCGGCGCCGCGCCGACGACGACCTGGCTACCGGGGCAACCGGTCAGCGATACCCACGTCCTGACCATCTATCCCGACGCCCCGCCGGGGGTCTACGACGTGCGCGTAGTCGTCTACACTCTGGAGGGCAGCACCATCGTCCACCCCCCCATCATCGCCCATGGCCAGATGCTCTCCGATTTCGTCGTGCTGACGCGGGTACGCGTCCAATAGCCATTGGATATTGGACGTTGGAGGTTAGACGTTGGACTTCGGACTTCGGACATCGGACTTTATGCGAGCATGGTTTAGACACCGAGACCTCTGGGTTCTGGCGTACCTGGCCGGAGCCGTGGCGCTTTTCTTCTGGCCGCTCTGGGTACTGGGCTACCGTATCCCGCGCGGGCCGGGCGACCTGTGGGGCCAGCTCTACCCGGTCTGGTCGTTCGTCGCCGAGTGGCTGCGGCGGGGCGTCTTCCCGCTGTGGGATTTTCGCATGATGGGCGGCGACCCGATCCTGGCCGAGATGCAGCACGGGCTGTTCAACCCGCTCAACTGGCCGCTCTTCCTGGCCTACCCGATCCCGACCTGGCTGGTGTTACTGCGCGGAACGTTCAGCCTGTGGCTGGCCGGGGCGGGCAGCTATCTCTACCTGCGCCGCTCGCCGGTCTGGAACGTTGGACAGGCGGCGGCGCTGGTCGGCGCCACGGCCTACATGCTGGCCGACCCGTTCATCGTCCACCTGGGGCACCCCCAGTTCAACGACGGGATGGCCTGGCTGCCGTGGGTGCTGTGGGGCGTGGACGCGGCGGCGCGGCGGCGACGGGCGATCCCCCTGGCCGCCGTCGCCGTGGCCCTGTTGCTGGTCTCCGGCCACGGACAGGCGACCCTCTACACGGCGCTGGTCGTCGGCGGCTACGCGCTCTGGCAATCCGCCGAGGGGGGACGACAGCACGGCCCGCAGCGGTTGGGCCGGCTGCTGCTGGTGGGCATCGTCGGCGCGGCGCTGGCCGCCCCGGCCATCCTCCCCGGCCTCGAACGGCTGCCGCTGACCGAGCGGGCCGCCGTGCCGCCGGACGCGCAGCAGGGCTACGAGTTCGTCCCGGCGATGACCGTGGACTTCCTCACCCCGCTCTTCCACGGGCGCGGGGCACGCGGCTTCTGGCCGGCGTGGGACCGCGTGGAGAGCGGCTACGCGGGGGCCGTGGCCCTCTTCCTGGCCGCGCTGGGGCTGACGGGCAGCCTGCGTCAGCGGCGGACGTGGGCGCTGCTCCTGTTGGGGCTGTTGACCTACGGCTTCGCCCTGGGCCGGTCGGGCCCGCTCTACCCGCCGCTCGCTTCCCTCCCGCTGTTCAGCGCGTCGTGGAAGACCGGGCGGGCGATTTTCTTGCTCTCCTTCGCCCTGGCGATAGCGGCAGCGCTGGGCGTGGAACAGCTGCGACGCACCTCGCGCTGGGGCGTGCGGGCCTGGGCGATTGGGCTGCTCGTGCTGGGCGGGGTGTTGTGGTTCGCCGCTCCCGCCTGGACCGCCGCGCTGCCCGATGGCGGCTACCGGACCACCGCCCTGACCGGCCTGCGCTTCGCCGCGCTGCTGGCCATCGGCACGGCGCTATCCGGTTGGGCCGTCTCGCTGGGATGCCGCTGGGGACGGGCCGGGCTGGCCCTCCTGCTGCTGATCGAGCTGGTCGCGCTGGGCGCGCTGGTGGAGGTGACCCCTGCGGCCGCGCCGGCAGACGACCCCCACGCAGCGGCGCTGGCGTTCCTCCGCGCTGACAGCGGCTGGTTCCGCGTGGACGTGGCTGCCACCGCGCGCGGCCTCTGGCCCCCTACCTCCCTCCAGTTGAGCGGCTTCGACGTCCCTCAGGGCACCGGCAACCCGATGGAACTGCGCGACTTCAACCTCTTCTTCTGGTCACAACCCAACGTGACCAGTCCCGGCTACCGCCTCCTGGGAGTGAAGTACATCATCGTGCCGGACGGCGCGCCGCCGGGCGGCGAGGGCGTCTGGCCCGTCTTCCTCGACGACCCGCTGGTGGATATCCACCTCAACACCGGCGCGCTCCAACGGGTCTGGTTGGTCTACCGCACCGTGACCGCAGCGGACCGCGGGGCGGCCTGGGCCTATGTCCAGGGCCCGACCTTTCGACCGGAGGCGGAGGCGGTCGTCGAGGGTGGGGCGCCGTTGGACGGGCAGGGCAGCGGGCGGATCGAGGTGCTGGGCTACGGCCCCAACGCGGCCAGCTTCTTCGTCCAGGTGGACACCCCGGCGCTGCTCGTCCTGTCGGACGTGTACTATCCGGGTTGGGAGGCCCGTCTGGACGGGCAGCCGGCGACGATCTATCGCACCGACTTCGCCTTCCGCGGCGTCGCCGTTCCGCCGGGCGAGCATCGGATTGACATGCGCTTCCGTCCACGCTCGTTGGCCCTGGGCGTGGCATTGGCTATGGTAGGGGTGGTAGTGATGGGCGTGGTGTGGAGATGGGGAGATGTGGAGACGCGGGGACGCGGGGACGCGGGGATGCGGAGACGCGGGGACGCGGGGATGCGGAGAAACGGAGAGGCGGGGAACGATGAGGGGTGGGCTGAAGCGGATCGGTGCGGCGGGTAAGGAGGTTCCGGAGCGCCGGCGCAGGTGGTGGACGCGGGCAGCGCTGCTGCTGATGGTGTTCGCCGCCTATGCGCTGCGGGTCAGCACGCTGACCATGCAGAGCATGTGGATAGACGAGGCGATGGCCATGGTCTTCACCCAGGGCAGCTTCGATGAGACCGTGCGGACCATCGTCCGCCCGGAGCACAACGGGCCGCTGTTCTACCTGCTGCTCTTCGGCTGGCGACACCTGGTCGGGGAGTCGGACTTCGCCGTCCGCTACCTCTCGGCGTTCTGCTCCGTGCTGACCCTGCCGGTGCTCTATCGGTGGGCGCGGCGGTTGACGACCGAGCGCACCGCGCTGCTCGCGGTCTGGCTGCTGGCCTGCTCCCCCTTCGCCCTCTGGTTCGCCCAGGAAGCGAAGATGTATGCGCTGCACATGCTGACGGCGACCGCTTCCAGCCTGGCGCTGCTGGAGGCCTTCCGCAAGGGCGGCTGGTGGCGCTGGGGAGCGTACCTGATACTCGCCTCGGCGACCCTCTACAGCCACTTCTTCGGCGGGTTCCTGGTCGCCAGCCAGGCGGCGATGGCCCTCCTCCTGGGCTGGCGACGGTGGAAGCGGCTGCTTTCCTACGCCGCGGCGATGACCCTCCTGGCCCTCGCCCACCTGCCCCTGCTGCGGGTCGGGCTGCGGATCGTCTCTGCCTACGAACCGGTGGACTCCTGGCGCGGCTTCGTCCCGCTGCATGGGATCCTCAAGGACATGCTCGTCCAGTACTTCGGTCGGCTCGTGGTGACGGACACCCTCGTCGGCGACGTCTTCCTGCCGGCGGCGTTGATCGTCGCCGGCACGCTGGCCCTGCTGTGGCTCCGCCGGCGCGACGCGGGCATGCTCCCGCTGCACGCCTTCTTGCCGCTGCTGATCTTCTACCCGATCTCCTTCCAGGTGCCGGTCTACCAGGCCAAGTACCTGGCGGCGGCCCTGCCGGCCCTCTTCATCCTCGCCGCCTGGGGCATCGAGGCGCTGGCCCGCCTATGGCGTCCGCTGGGCCTGCTCGTCCTGGCGCTGGGCGCGCTGATGCTCGCCGGCGTCGTGCGCGACCTGACCACGCCGGAGGTGCAGCGGGGCGACTGGCGCTTCGTCGCCGCCTACGTCGAGCAGCACGAGGGGCCGCGGGACGTGGTGCTGATCTCCGCGTTCTACAACACCCACGCCTTCGAGCGATACTACCGCGGACGGTCGGCGGTGATCGGGTTCAAGGGCGACCCCTACGATCCCCTCCCTTACTTCAATGACCTGACCCAGAATTACGACCGGCTGTGGCTGGTGCTGCACCAGGATCAGGCGATGGCGCCGGGCAATCACCTGCGCGCGGCCGGCGACCTGCTCTTCCCGCTCATGACCGAGCAGTTCCCCAACGCCGGCCAGGTCGCTCTGCTGGGGTACGAGATGCGCCTGGCCTATCCCGCCCTTCCCGCCGCAGCCCAGCCGCTCGACGTCTGTTTCGAGAACGGCCTCTGCCTGGCCGGCTACCACCTGGACGCCACCCGCCTGCCGCCCACGGAGCGGCTCGTCCACCCGCCCAGCAACTGGATCCACGTCACGCTCTACTGGCGGCGGGATGCGCAGGTGAGCGACATCGCCTTCCGCCCCCTGGTGCGCCTGATTGACGGCTCCTTCGCCGTGTGGGGCGGGAACCTGGAACGTCACCCCGACGTGTTCGAGCGCTACCCGCCGCCGGAACTGTGGCCGATGGACGTGGTCGTCGAGACGCACTTCGACATCAACCTGAACCCGGTGACCCCGCCAGGGCTGTACCGCCTGGAGGTGAGCCTGGCGATGGACGGGGACGAGCAGCGCCGCGTGGCGGTGGTCAACCCCGCGCCGGGGATGCCGCCCGACCGCTTCGTGTTCGAGAGTATCGAGATCGTGCCGGAGTGCCGATGACGCCGCGTAGCTTCCTGGGGTGGAGCGTGCTCGTGCTGCTGGTCGCGGCGGCCCTACGGCTGGTCGCCGCTGGCCAGGCGCCGCCGGGCCTCTACCACGACGAGGCGTTCAACGGCCTGGACGCGCTGGACATCCTCCAGGGCCGCCTTTCCCTCTACTTCCCGGCCAACAACGGACGGGAACCGCTGTTCATCTACCTGGTCGCGCTGACCGTGGGCCTGCTGGGCCAGAGTCCCCTCGCCCTGCGCCTGGCTGCCTTCCCGGTCGGCATGCTGACCGTGGCGACGACCGCTGCGGCGGGGCGGGCGCTCTTCTCCCGCCGGGTGGGGCTGCTGGCGGCGGCGGTGCTGGCGGTGACCCTCTGGCACGTCCATCTCAGCCGGGTCAGCTTCCGCGCCGTCACCCTGCCGCTGTTCATCGCCCTGGCGCTGTGGCAGGCGGCGCTGGGGTGGCGGAGATGCGGGGACGCGGAGACGCGGAGAAGGGGAGCCTGGGGGCATTGGCTGGCGGCAGGGGTGTTCTACGGGCTTTCGTTCTATACCTACACCGCCTCGCGGTTCACGCCGGTGGCGCTGGCGACGTTTGGGGTGTGCGCGGGGGTGGCTTGGATCGCGGATCGCCGATCGCGAATCGCGAATCGCCGATCGCGGATCGTGGCCTGGCGCTTCGTCCTCCTGGCCCTGCTCGCCGCCCTGGTGACTGTCGCGCCGTTGGGGGTGTACACGGCCCTCCACCCCGACGTCGTCCTGGGCCGGCCAGGGCAGGTCTTCGTGTTCAGCCCGGAGATCAACGGCGGCGACCTGGGAGGCACGCTGCTTCGGCACACGCTGCGCACGCTGGGCATGTTCTTCGTCCGCGGCGACCGCATCTGGCGGCACAACGTCCCCTGGCGGCCGGTCTTTGACCCGCTGCTGGGGGCGGCGTTCCTTCTGGGAGTGTGGGTTGCGCTGAGGCGCGCGCGGAAGGAGCCGGCGGCCGGTTTCGTGCTGGTCTGGACGGCGGTGATGCTCCTGCCGACGCTGCTGGCGGAGGACGCGCCGCACTTCCTGCGCGCCGTCGGCGTGTTGCCGATGGTCGCTTTCTTCCCCGCGTTGGGGCTGGATTGGATCGCGGCCGGGATGGACAACGGCGTAGGGGCGACCCTTCGGGGTCGCCCCGTGGGCGCGGGTGCCGGGGCGGGCGCGGCGGCCGGGGCGGGCGCGGCGGCCGGGGCGGGCACGGCGGCCGGGGCGGGCACGGCGGCCGGGGCGGGCACGGAGGCCCGCCCCTACGGGGTGGCGCATGCACTCGTCGGTCTGGTGCTGCTGTGCGGGCTGGCCAGCACCGCCTGGTCGTACTTCGGCCCGTATGCCCACGACCCGATGACCGGCTACTGGTTCGAGCGCGGGGCGGTGGCGCTGGCCGGGCGGATCAACGCCTTCCTGGGCGCGGGATGGGACGGGGAGAGGATG
>DAOTYW010000073.1:0-2525 GCA_034434755.1 Anaerolineae bacterium
TTGCCGGCCGCTTTCTAACCTGCGGGAGGGTGGCGGGTAGGTATTTACCCGTTGTGGTATAATTCCCCCTCGTGAAGAAGAGATGGCAGTTCCTCGTCGGCTTGCTCATCAGCGCGGTCGCGCTGGTGCTGGCTCTCATCGGGATTGACTTTCGCCAGTTGGCGGAGACGCTGGCCCAGGCGAACTACCTTTACCTGATCCCGGCCATTGTCGCCACCATCGTCTATATGGTTGCCCGCGCCGTCCGCTGGCGGCTGCTCCTGGGGCCGCAGGTGAGCCTGGCCCGCTGCTTCTGGGTCACCAACATCGGCTACCTAGTCAGCAATGTCCTCCCGTTCCGGCTGGGCGACCCGGCGCGGGCGGTGGTGATCGGGCGGGGTGGGGCGGTCCCCACGACGGCGGCCCTCTCGACCGTTGTCGTCGAGCGGGTGCTGGACATGATGATGGTTGTATTGCTGCTGGCGGGCGTCGCGCCGTTCGTCAGCGGGATCGGCGATGCCATCGAAGCAGGGGTAATCGCCGGTGGCCTGGCCCTGGCGGCGATGGCGGTGCTGCTGGTGCTGGCTTTCCGGCCCGACTGGGGCAAGCGAACCGTGCGCTGGGCGCTGGCGCGCGTGCCGCGCCTAGACGGCGAGCGTTGGGCGCACCTGTTCGACGGCCTGTTCGACGGCCTGGCCCCGCTGCGCTCCGGTCGGCGCGGGCTGGCGCTGCTGGCCTGGTCGGTCGTCATCTGGGCCATCGTGGTCGCCTACTACTGGGCGCTGCTGCGCGCTTTCCTCCCCAATCCGCCTACCCTGGGCGCGCCGTTCCTGGTCTGCGTCCTGGGGCTGGGGATGGCTGTCCCCTCGTCGCCGGGGGCCTTTGGTGTCTTTCATCTCGCTGCTCGCTATGGATTGACCGTCCCCTTCGGTGTACCGACCGACCCGGCGGTGGCGGTGGCCTTCGTCGCGCACGCGCTGACCTACCTCTCGTCGAGCTTGCTGGGACTGATCGGGCTGGCGAGGGAGAGTATCTCGTTGGGTTGGGTGAGGAAACAGGTGGAGACGGGGGGACACGGTGACGGGGTGACGGGGTGACGCGGAGACGCGGGGACACGGAGACACGGAGACACGGAGACACGGAGACACGGGGACATCTCCGCGTCACCGTGTCACCGCGTCACCCTGTCACCGCGTCACCGCGTCACCGCGTCCTGACATATTATGAGAGTGCTCATTGTCCTGACCTACTACCGCCCCCACACCAGCGGGCTGACGATCTACGCGGAACGGCTGGCCCGTGGGCTGGCGCGGCGGGGCCATCGGGTGACGGTGATGACCTCCCGCTTCGACCGCGCCCTGCCGTTAGTTGAGGAAATGGACGCGGTGCGGGTGGTGCGCGTGCCGGTGGCCTTCCGCGTCAGCAAAGGGGTGATCATGCCCACCGTGGGCTTCGTCGCCACGCGGCTGGTGCGCGCACACGACGTGGTCAGCCTGCACCTGCCGCAGTTCGACGCGGCCGGGGTGGCCGCCCGCGCCCGGCTGATGCACAAGCCGGTCACGCTCACGTACCACTGTGACCTGAAGCTGCCGTTCGGGCCATTCAGTTGGGCGGTCAATCAGGTTGTTCACGGGATGAATCTGCTCGCCGGTGTTCTGGCTGACCGGATTGTGGCCTACACGGAGGACTTCGCGGCCCACTCGCCCTACCTGACCCGGTTTGCCCATAAGGTGGTGGTCATCCCGCCGCCGGTCGAGCTGCCGTACGCCGGGCCGGAGGAGGTGCGTGGCTTCGCCCGGCGGATCGGGCTGAACGGGCGGGGGCCGGTGATCGGCATGGCCGCCCGCCTGGCGGCGGAGAAGGGCGTGGAGGTGCTCCTGGAGGCGCTGCCGCGTGTGTTGGAGGCCTATCCGGGGACGCGGGTGCTCTTCGCCGGCCAACACCAGGAGGTCGTCGGCGAGGGGGCCTACGCCCGCCGGCTGGCCCCGCTCTTCGAGCGCTACCGCGATCGCTGGCAGTTCCTCGGTGTGCTCAGCCCGCAGGAGATGGCCGCCTTCTTCCCGAACCTGGACGTGATCGTCGTGCCCAGCCTCAATTCCACCGAGTCGTTCGGGCTGGTGCAGGCGGAGGCGATGCTCTGCGGCACGCCGTCGGTGGCCAGCGCGCTGCCGGGTGTGCGCCAGCCAGTGCTGCAGAGCGGCATGGGGCAGGTGGTGCCCGTCGGCGACAGCGCCGCCCTGGCCGAGGCGCTCATCGAAGTCATCGCCAACCGCCCAGCCTACGTCCGCCCCCGCGACGAGATCGCCCGACGCTGGAGCACCGAACGCACCGCCGCGGAGTACGAGGCGCTGTTCGAGGAGCTGTTGGGGTAAAAGTCTGCAAGTCTGCAAGTATGCAAGTATGCAAGTCTGCAAGTCTGCAAGTCTGCAAGTATGCAGTTCTGTAACTTATAAACTTGCACACTTGCGAACTTGCACACTTGCGAACTTGCACACTTGCGAACTTGCACACTTGCGAACTTGCACACTTGCGAACTTGCACACTTG
>DAOTYW010000074.1:0-2064 GCA_034434755.1 Anaerolineae bacterium
ATCTGGGCCAGGGCATCCAGGATGCCGGAGAAAACGACCGGGTCGTCCACATTGGAGGGGCGATGCAGGGTGAGCAGGGCATAGCGCCCCGCCTGCAGGCCGAACCGGGCCGGCGTGCCCAGCGTCCGGGCCCGCTCGCGGTGCTGGAGGAGTGTGTCGATCATCACGTTGCCGACGAAAAAGACCTTCTCCTCGGATATGCCCTCGCGCCGCAGGTTCTCGTTCGCCTCTCGGCTGGTGGTGAAGAGGAAATCGGCCAGGGCGTCGGTGACGATGCGGTTGATTTCCTCGGGCATGCGCCGGTCGAAGGAGCGCAGGCCGGCCTCGACGTGGGCCAGCGGCACCCCCACTTTGGCCGCGGTGATGGCGCAGGCCAGCGTCGAGTTCACGTCGCCGACGACCACCACCACATCGGGCCGCTCCTCCAGAAGCACCTGCTCGAAGCCGACCATGACCCGCGCCGTCTGCTCGGCGTGCGAGCCGGAGCCCACCCCCAGGTAGATGTCCGGCCGGGGGATGCCCAGTTCATCGAAGAAGACCTGGGACATGGCCTCGTCATAGTGCTGGCCGGTATGGAGCAGGCGCTGGCGGATGTCGGGGTAGCGGCGCATCTCCTCGACCAGGGGGGCGATTTTCATCAGGTTGGGGCGGGCACCGACCACATTCAGCACGCGCATCTGCTATGCTTCCCGATCAATTGGGCATACACCTGGTTCAACTGCCGGCCGGCAACGGACCAGTTGTATCTCTCTTCAGCCACCCGTCGGCCAGCCAACCCCATCTCTCGGCGGCGTCCTGGGTCGCGTAGCAGTTCCACCGCCTGGCGGATGCTTTCCGGCGTGACCTCTGCCAAAAGCACGCCGCAGCCGGTTTCCCTTACGATCCGTCCCAGGTCACCGACATCGTTGGCGATGATCGGCCGGCCAGCGGCCATGGCGTTGGAGAGGGTATTGGGGGCGTTACAGACAGCGCCGGGGTAATCGGGCAGCAGGCAGTAGTAGATGACGTCGGCCGCGCGCATATACAGCGGCACCTGCTCGGCCGGCAGCCAGCCCAGATAGCGGACGTTGGACAGCCCCTGCACCGCCTGCTCCACTGCCGCGCGCTGATGGCCATCTCCCCACAGGAGCACCTGCACGTCCGGCAGTCCCCGTCCGGCCTCGATCAGGGGCAACAATTGGCGGTTGCGCGAAAAGCCACCGATGTAGGCGACAACGTAGTCTTCGGGCCCCAGGCCCAGGCTGGCCCGCGCCGCCACCACCGCGCCCGGCTCTATGGCATCGAACGGTTCGAGCGAGGGGTAATTGCCGATCGTGATGATCGGGTTGACCCCGCGCGCCCGCAACTTGTCTGCAAAGACTGTGCTGGCCGTGATGGTCAGGCCCACCCGCCGCAGCAGCCATCGCTCCATCCAGGAGAGCGCTGCCACCAGCGGCTGTGGCAGATAGAGCGACATGAGCGCCGGGTAGTCCTCGTGGGCATCGTAAACCAGCCTCGCCCCGGTGCGTCTCTTGAGCCACCAGCCGGCCGGCAGGGTGTCCAGGTCGTGGCAGTGGAGGATGTCGGGATGGAACGAAACGGCCCGAGGGATCGCCGCCCGCCAGAAGCGCGGCGTATGCAGCAACTGGCGGACCCCGGCGCCGTAGACGGTGCGCACGTGCTGAATGCGCTCCACCCGGTAGCCGGAGAGCGTCTCCTGGGGCGGGAAGCGCGCCTCGCGGTCCCAACAGATCACCGTTACCTCATGGCCGGCGCGGGCCAGGGCCTCGGCCTCGCGGGCCACGCGGGGGTCGGGGCGAAAAGCGTTGGAAAGGAGCATCACCACACGGCTCACAGCATCTCCTTCAGCAGGCCTTCGACAGGCAGGGAATGTGTCCTCCCAAAGGAAGTCTCCTACATGCAGCCAATCAGCCGCCGGTAGATCCCAGCGCTGTGCTCCATCCACACCCGGCAGTCCGCCCGCTGGCCTACCAGGGCGATCCCCTGGGTCCGCAGGCGCTCGCGTAGCGCGGCATCGTTCAACAGCCGCACCACGGCCGTGGCCAGAGCGGCGGTATCGTTCAC
>DAOTYW010000075.1:0-2418 GCA_034434755.1 Anaerolineae bacterium
ACGAGTACCAGGCGCAGGTGAAGGCCTTCTATGCCAACACCATTTACCTGCCGGTGATCCTGCGCGACACACCGTAGCGATGTAGGGCGGGCCGCCGGCCCGCCCTACAAAATCACTTGAGGAGGAAAATGTGAAAACTGTGCAACGCTCTCTCGCTGTCCTGGTCATGCTGGCGTTGTCCCTGACCGCCCAGCCTCTGGTGTCGGCCTCGGCCCCCCCACCTGCCGACACCGTCGTGGTCCAGACGCGGGCCGACGCTCCGCCCGTTCCGGCGGAAGAGGTCACCGTCAACGTGCGCGATCTGCGCTTCGACCCGCTGCGCGGCGAGCCGGCCCTGCCGGCCGACCTGCGCGCCCATCCGGTGGTGAACGAGCCCGGCCTGCACCTGCTGCAGTTCGTCGGGCCGATCCGCAGCGCCTGGCTGGACGACGTCGGCGCCGCCGGCCTCGTCCCGCTGCAGTACTACCCGCACAACGCCTACCTGGTCTGGGGCACGCCGGCGCAACTGGCCGGCATCCGCGGCGAGTCGTACTACCGCTGGAGCGGCCCCTTTCACCCGGCCTACAAGATCAATCCCAACGTGACCGGGGTGACGGGCCCGATCCAGAACGTGGCCGTCACCTTCTACAACGACGGGAACATCGGCCGCACGCTGGCCGACCTGATCCGCCTGGGCGCCGTCTACATCCAGCACTTCCCGGCGCAGCCCGATCAGGCCTTCATCATCGCCATCGTCACCCTGGATGCCAGTCGCGTGGAGGACGTCGCTCGCCTGCCCACCGTCTGGGCCGTCGAGTACGTCGCCCCGCATGCGGCGTTCGACGACGAGATGTCCACCCAGATCGTTGCCGGCAACTACATCAGCGGCGTCCCCCAGACCGGCTACTTCGGCTGGCTGGCCGACGTGGGCTACGATGGCAGCGGAGTCATCTGGTCAACGACCGATTCCGGCGTGGACTACGACCATCCCGACCTCGGGCCGCGCATCGTCGGCGGGCACACCTACCCCGGCTGCCCGGCCGGTGACGGGCCGGGCGACGACCCCTCGACCGGCGGCCACGGCACGCACGTCACCGGCATCATCGGCGGCGACGCCTCCGCCGGCTACACCGACGCCAACGGCTTCTACTATGGCCTGGGCATGGCCCCCGAGTACAGCATCTTCGCTCAAAACCCCATCTGCTCGAGTGGTGCCCCCTGGCCGCCGGCCGGCGGCTGGCAGGAGCTGAGCAAGTGGGGCGTGCTGGGTGGCGCTATCGGGGCGAACAATAGCTGGACCACCGGTGAAGGCACCAACCACGGCTACCAGGCCTCCGAGCGCACCCACGACTTCATGGTGCGCGACGGCAACTTCGACACGGCCACCGTCGCCGAACCGTACATCCTGGTCTTCTCCGCCGGTAACTCCGGCCCCGGTTCGTACACCCTGACCGCGCCGAAGGAGGCCAAGAACCTCATCGTCACCGCCGGGACGCAGAACTACCGCGTCAGCAGCAACATTGACGCCATGTACAACTCCAGCAGCCGTGGCCCGGCGGCGGACGGGCGCACTGTGCCGACCATCGCCGCGCCTGCCCAGCAGATCGCCTCGGCGCGCAACGACGCCGGCGGCTCCTGCACCGGTACCGGCTACGACATCCCCGGCACCAACAACATGTACTCCTACTGCACCGGCACCAGCATGGCCTCGCCGCACGCCTCCGGTTCGGTGGTCATCCTCACAGACTGGTGGCGCGACACCCACGACGGGGCCACCCCCAGCCCGGCGATGGCCCGCGCCCTGCTGGCCCACAACGCGGTGGACATCAGCGGCGCGCCGGCCATCCCCAACTTCTCCGAGGGTTGGGGGCGCATCAACCTGACCAACATCATCAGCACTGGCGTCCCGGCGCTCTACTTCGACCAGGAGACGCTGTTCAGCGATCCCGGCCAGACCTGGGAAGGGGAGTTCTTCGTTGCCGACCCCAGCCGCCCGCTGCGGATCAGCCTGGCCTGGACCGACGCCCCTGGCGCGATCGGGGCCAACCCGGCGCTGGTCAACAACCTCAACCTGACCGTTGAGGTCAACGGCAACACCTACCTGGGCAACGTCTTCTCCGGCGGCTGGAGTGCGCCCGGCGGCAGCGCCGACGCGCTGAACAACCTGGAGAACGTCTTCGTCCAGAGCCCCGACGGCGCCGTGCACATCACCGTCACGGCGGCCAACGTCCCTGGCGACGGCGTACCCTACAACGGCGACACCACCGATCAGGACTTCGCGCTGGTCTGCTACAACTGCGTCAGCCAGGCCGACTTCACTCTCGCCGCCACGCCGGACAGCCTTGCCGTCTGCGCGCCGGAGACGGTGAACAGCACGATCCAGGTCGGCGAGGTGCTGACCTACCCGTTCGACGTCTCCCTGGCCGTGCTCGACGTGCC
>DAOTYW010000076.1:0-22017 GCA_034434755.1 Anaerolineae bacterium
ACCCGTAGCCCCTTACGTTTCACGTTTTTTACGTTTCACGTTTTACGTTTCACGTTTTACGTTTCACGTTTCACGTTTCACGTTTCACGTTTTACGTTTCACGTTTCACGTTTCACGTTTCACGTTTCCGATCATAGGTGCCGCTGCACCACGGCGATCACGTCCGGGTAGTCAATGCCCAGCTCGTGGAGCTTCTCCGGCGTGGGCACGCCCCTCTCGGTCCAGCCGCGCCGCTTGTAGACGGCGTCGATCAGCTTCTCGTAGCGCTCCATGCGGTAGCGGCGGTGGGCGGCCATTTTCTCGTGAATGGTCATCGTCTCCGGGTCCAGCCCCAGCCACTCGCGGAGCTGCCGGTCGTAGCGGTCGGCGCGGGACTCGTACTCCTCGACCGTCACCGGGCCGGCGGAGCGGTAGGGGATGGCGTCGTGCTCGCGCAGGCCGTAGCCCAGGCGGATGTTGAAGACGCGCTGGAAGTTGTAGACCCGCTCGGACATGGTGATGATGTCGTCGTAGCTGATCTCCCGCCCGGTGACGCCGATGAAGAGCTGACGGTAGTTCTCGACGTGGTGCATGATCTTCTGCGGCTGGGGGGTGAGCTTGTTCTTGGGATGAACGACGTCGTTCCAGGGCAGCTTGCAGAAGCCGCACAGGCCGAACCAGGTGCGCCACATCGGGAAGTAATGCAGCGCCTCGGCCTTGTCCTCGAAGGTGGGCAGCTCGTTGTTGACCATATCCATGAAGATCAGCCAGGCCTCGTCGTGCTGCGGGCCCTTGTTCGTCAGTCCGTAGCCGCCCTGCTGGGCCAGCGACTCCTTGGTCAGGTACTCGGAGTACTCCAGCCCCTTCGCCTCCATACCGATGTCCCAGACGAAGTGGGGATCGGCGCCAAAGTGCTCGATGAAGTACTGCTTCATGCGACGGATGCCCATGCCGAAGATCTGGCCGAAGCCCTCGCCACGGGCCATCTGGTGCAGCACCTCCAGAGCGGCGTCGGCGTTGCCGAAGCGGAGTTCCAGCCCGCCGGTGCGCTCCGCGTTCAGGACGCCGGCCTCGTAGCACTCCATCGCAAAGGCCATCGCCGTGCCGAAGGAGATGGTATCAATGCCGTAGGTATCGCAGTAGAAGTTGATCTCCAGGATCGCCTCGGGGTCGAAGATGCCGCAGTTGGAACCGACGCCGGCGACGGTCTCGTACTCCGGGCCGTCCACGATCACCGTCTGGCCCTGGTAGGGGCCGGTGCGGACGACGAAGCCGTCCACGGCGTGGGCGCAGCCGACGGTGCAGCCGTACCAGCAGCCGTCGGGCAGCCCCTGGGTCAGCCGCGCCTCCCACACCTCGCCCTTGATCTTCGGCGTGTCCGGGTGGCGGCCGAACTGGAAGTTGTGGACAGGCAGCAGGTCGTAGTCGTCCATGATCTTCACCAGGTACGGCGTGCCGCGGTTGCGCATGCGGTTCTGGACGGGGTCGAACTCGCGCACTTCCTGGTGGATGTCGGCGCCGGCGGCCTGGATGCGCTTCAGGTCGGCGGGGTGGTTCATATCGCCGCCGAAGGGGGGCGCGTGGACGACGAGGGCCTTGATCTTCTTATCGCGCAGCACGGTGCCGATGCCGCCGCGCCCGGCCTGCTTGTAGCGGAGAGCCTTGCGCTTGCGGTCGTAGAGGCTGAAGTTGAGGCAGCCCATCAGCGTATGCTCGGCGCCGCTGCCGGCGGTGACGAAGGACATCAACTGGCGGTCCTCCTCGGTGGCGGCGAACTGGTCCATCAGCCAATGGCCCAGCAGGTGGGTGTCGGTGGGGGCGTCGGCGGGCGCTTCGTACAGCGTCACCTGGCCCGCCACGCCGTCCACGTAGACGATGACGTCCCTGGCGGCCTTGCCCTGCACCTCGATGGCGTCCCAGCCGGCGAACTTGAGGTAGGGGCCGAAGTGGCCGCCGACGTTGCTGTCAATGACCACGTTCGTCAGCGGGGAGATGGTCGCGGCGATGGACTTGCCGGAGCCGGGATACTGGGTGATGCCGGCGCAGGGGCCGGAGGAGATGGTGATCTCGTTCTCGGGGTCGTTCCAGCGGGTGTTGTCCTTGACGCCGTGCCAGAGCAGCCACAGGTCGAAGCCGCGCCCGCCGGTGAACTTGAGCTTCATCTCCTCGGTGACCGGGCGGGCCTGGATGGCACGCTCGCCGACGTTGACATACAGCGTCTGCCCGGCATAGCCGCGTTCGATCGTCGGGACGGAGTAGGGGAACTCCGCCAGGATGTGGAGGGTTGCTTTTTCGCTCATGATGGCTCTCCTTTACACCTGCAGGCCCGGCGCGCGGGGCGTCTCGACCTCGACGATCTCCAGCGCGTCCGCCGGGCAGGTCTTGGCGCACTGTCCGCAGGCGATACACTTGAACGGTTCGGTCTGGTCGGGATGGTAGAACATCGCCGAGTAGGGACAGAAGCCCACGCAGGACAGACAGCCCACGCAGAGCTTCTTCTGGATGCGGACGATGCCCTTCTTGTCCCGCGAGAGGGCCTCGGTGGGACAGACGGCGATGCAGTCGCCGCACTGCACGCAATAGACGGCGCGCAGCGGGCCGCTTCCGCTATCGTCGTGGATGCGGATGCTGGACTTCTCCGCGTCGGTGACCTTGAACCAGGTGTCGGAGCAGACCTCCTCACAGGTATGGCAACCGACGCAGCGCTCCGGGTTGTACGAAAGGACTTTCATGGTGCCTCCCTTGACAAGGTACTGGTGGGACTGGACGGGGGATATTGTAGCATATCTGGGGGAAGAGACAAGGGGACACGGAGAAAGGGGAAAGGGTGGGCTGTCAACGGATTGAGGGAACGGATTGAACGGATTCGGCGCGACAATCTGTTCAATCCGCTCCCCGAATCCGTTGACAGTCCGCCCCCCGAAATCGGCTCACAAGGGCGGTTGACAGCAGGGGCAGAGGTGGGTGCCGCGCCCGCCGACGACGATGCGCACGACGGGGCTGCCGCAGCGTGGGCACGCCTGCCCCGCCTGCCCGTAGACGGCCAACTGCCCGGCGAACTCCCCCGGCAGCCCGTCCGCACCCACGTAGCGCGTGTCGTCCAGGGTAGTGCCCCGCCCGGCCACCGCCTCACTCAACACCTCGCGGATCGCCCCGTGCAGGCGCTCGATCTCCTCCTCGTTCAGCGAGTCCGCCCGGCGCAGGGGGTGGAGGCGAGCGCGCCAGAGGGCCTCGTCGGTGTAGATGTTGCCCAGACCGGCCAGGTGGCGCTGCTCCAGCAGGAACGGCTTGAGGCGCGTCCGCCGGCCGGCCAGGATGCGGGCCAGCCGCTCGGCGGTGAACTCTTCGCTCAGCGGCTCCGCACCCAGCGCGCCCAGCACTTCGGCGGGGTCGTCGGTGAGGGCCATGCGCCCGAACTTGCGCGGATCGGAGAAGCGCAGCCGCCGGCCATCGTCCAGCGACAGCAGCACCCGCGCGTGATGGTCGGTTGCCGCGCCGTCCGCTTCCAGGATCAGCCGCCCGCTCATGCGCAGGTGGATGAGCAGCGCCGCGCCGGAGTCGAGGGACAGCACCAGCCACTTGCCGCGCCGGCCGACGTCAGCGATGCACTGTCCGCACAGGCGGGCGGCGAAAGCGGCGGGGTCGGGCATGGCGACCGTGCGCGGCCAGCGCACGTCCACCGCCACGATCCGCCGCCCCACCGCCTGGCGCAACCCACGGGCGATGGTCTCGACTTCGGGGAGCTCGGGCATTGGGGGTATTATACCACAGTGACAGGGAGACACGGAGACGGGGAGACACGGTGACGCGGAGACACGGTGACGCGGAGACACGGTGACGCGGAGACACGGTGACGCGGAGACACGGTGACGCGGAGACACGGTGACGCGGTGACACGGTGACGCGGTGACGCAGATCAGGCGAGACTGCTCACCCTCCCGCAGGTTTGGGCGCAACGTGCAGCCCAAATCGCACTGCAATGGCCACTCCGATGCGTTGCTCGATCACTCCCGAACCTGCGGGAGGGTGAGATGAGCAGTGACGAAATTCTAACAAACAGAGCAAGATTGCACTGCCGAGGCCGCTGAGGACGCAGAGAGAACACAGAAACCTCTGCGTTCTCGGCGCGCTCGGCGGTGAGATATACTCGTCTGTTTGAGGCGAAGCTTCGCTGGGCGGTTACGTATCCGTGTCCAGAATCCGTGCAGGACACAAAGGACACGGCGGTATGGAAACCATCACGACTCTGGGTCATCCTTTGTGCCCTTCGTGTCCTGTGTGGTGATAGAAGGGACTGGCCTGAGCGGATACCTTTGTGGTATAATGCGAAGTGATGGCCGAGTTCGTTCATCTCCACGTCCATACGCACTTCTCCCTGCTGGACGGTTTGAGCAGCCCCAAGGCGTTGGTCGAGCGGGCGATGGAGCTGGGGATGCCTGCCCTGGCGATCACCGATCACGGCGCCCTCTACGGCGTGGTCGAGTTCTACCAAGCCGCCCGCGACGCCGGTATCAAGCCGCTCATTGGCATCGAGACCTACCTGGCACGGCGGGGGATGCGCGACCGGGATAGCGAGGACCGCAAGCCCTATCATCTGCTCCTGCTGGCCCAGAACGACGCCGGGTACCGAAACCTGCTCCGCCTCGCCTCGGTCGCCATGCTGGAAGGCTTCTACTACAAGCCGCGGATTGACAAAACGGCCCTGGCCGGGCACAGCGATGGCCTCATCGCCCTCTCCGGCTGCGGCAGTTCCGAGATCCCACGCCTGCTTCAGGACGGCCGCGTCGAGGAAGCCCGCGCTGCCCTTGCCTGGCACCGCGATACCTTCCCCGGCCGCTTCTTCGTCGAACTTCAGGATCACAACATCCCGGAGATGAAGCCGGTCAACCGGCAGTTGATCGAGTTCGCCCGCCAGTTCGACCTGCCCCTGGTCGCCACCAACGACGTGCACTACGCCCGCCGCGAGCAGGCGGCGGCCCATGACGTGCTGCTGGCGATCGGCACCGGCAAGAGCCTGCGCGACCCCAGCCGGATGCGGATGGACGGGGATACCTACTACATGCGCAGCGCCGCGGAGATGGCCCACCTGTTCCCGGAGACGCCGGAGGCGCTGAGCAACACGCTGCGCGTCGCCGAGATGTGCGACGTGCAACTGGAGACCGGCCACTATCACCTTCCCCGCTTCGAGGTGCCGGAGGGACAGACGGCCCAGTCGTACCTGCGCGCGCTCTGCGAGGAGGGGTTGCCGCGGCGCTATGCTAACCGCGCCGACGCCCCCGAAGTCCGCGCCCGCCTGGAGCACGAGCTGACGATCATCCACCAGATGGGCTTTGACGCCTACTTCCTCATCGTCTGGGACCTCTGCCGAGCGGCGCGGGAGCGCGGCATCTGGTACAACGCGCGCGGCTCCGCCGCCGGCTCCATCGTCGCCTATGCCCTGGGCATCACGATGGTTGACCCCCTGGCCAACGGCCTCATCTTCGAGCGCTTCCTGAACCCGGATCGGATCTCGATGCCGGACATTGACCTGGACTTCCAGGATGACCGGCGCGGCGAGCTGATCGAGTACACCGTGCGCAAGTACGGACGCGACAACGTGGCCCAGATCATCACCTTCGGCACGCTGGGGGCGCGGGCGGCGGTGCGCGACGTGGGCCGGGTGATGGATATCCCGCTCTCCGAAGTGGACCGCGTCGCCAAGCTGATCCCCAATATCCCCGGCAAGCCGGTCAGCATTGCCCAGGCCCTGGAGCAGGTGCCCGAACTGCAGGAACTGTACCGCACGACCCCCTACGTCCGTCAGATGCTGGACACGGCGTCTCAACTGGAAGGGGTGGCCCGTCACGCCTCCACCCATGCCGCCGGCGTGGTCATCAGTGACGTGCCGCTGGTGGAGTATTGCCCGTTGAGCCGCCCGCCCAAGGGCGAGGGCGCGACGGACCAGGAGGTGCTGCTGAGCGCCGTCACCCAGTGGCCAATGGAGGACCTGGAGACCATCGGCCTGCTCAAGGTGGACTACCTGGGGCTGACCACGCTGACGATCATGCGCCGCACCTGCGACCTGATCCGCCAGCGGCATGGGGTGTCGCTCGACCTGGACACCATCCCGTTGGACGACCCGGCGATCTACCGGTTGCTCTCCAGCGGCGACGTGGCCGGCCTGTTCCAGGTGGAAGGCGCCGGCCTGCGGCGCGTCCTGCAGGAGATGCGCCCGACCCGCTACGAGCACATCGTCGCCGTGCTGGCCCTCTACCGGCCCGGCCCGATGGAGCACATCCCCACCTATATCCAGCGCATGCACGGCCAGGAGCAGGTGGAGTATCGCCATCCGGCCCTGGCGCCGATCCTGGACGAGACGTATGCGATCTGCGTCTATCAGGAACAGATCATTCGCATTGCCACCGACCTGGCCGGCTACACTGCCGGCGAGGCCGACCTGCTGCGGCGGGCGGTGGCGAAGAAGAAAAAAGGCGAACTGCTGGCCCACCGCGAGAAGTTCGTCAGGGGAGCGGTAGAGCGCGGCATCCCGGAACGGACGGCGGCGGAGATCTTCGATGACTTCGAGTACTTTGCGCGCTACGGGTTCAACAAGTGCCTGCCGGGTGATGTGGAGGTGGTGGACATCTCGACCGGCCGCCTGGTGACGATCGAGGCGTTGTATCGCGGCGACGCTCAACTGGAACGGACGGTTACCTGCGATCTGCAGGCACTCCGCTTGCAGGAGGGTGCGGTTGCCGCGGTGAAGAGCAACGGATTGCGCTTGGTCTACCGGCTGACCACTGCCCTGGGACGCACTATCGAAGCCACGGCCAATCACCCCTTCCTTACCTACGAGGGCTGGAAGCCGCTGGGGGAATTGCGCGAGGGTGAGTGCGTCGCCGTACCGCGCTGCTTGCCAGTGGAAGGGCGGCAGGAATGGCCGGAGCACGAGGTAGTCGTCCTCGGGCACTTGTTGGCCGAGGGGAATCTGTGCCATTCCCATTCGGTTTACTTCTACACTAAGGACCGGGCGGCGATGCAAGACTACGTCCGGGCAGCGGAGCAGTTCGATAACACACACTGCTCCGTTGCTGTGCACAAGGGCGTGTTCTCCGTGTATGCACGGCGCATCGAGCGTCGCACGCCCCCCGGCATCGTTCGTTGGGTTCAGGGGCTGGGCATCTGGGGCAAGAACGCGCGCGACAAGGAAATCCCTGTAGCTGCCTTTGAACTCCCCCGTGCTCAGCTGGGCCTTTTGTTCGCTCGGATGTGGGAAGGAGATGGTCATATCCACCTGGAAGGGCGCTTGCTTTACTACGCTACTTCCTCCGAGCGGCTGGCGCGGCAATTACAACACTTGCTGCTGCGCCTGGGGATCGTCAGCCGCGTGCGCGCAGTGAGATTCCCGCACCAGGACGGGCGCATCGGCTATCAGGTCCGCGTCACCGGCAATGACAACTTGACCCGCTTCCGTGATCAAGTTGCCTGTCATTTTATAGACCCGCAGCGTCGGCAAGCTTTGCAGGCAATGTGCATTGACCAACCGGCCGCTTCCGCTACGAAGGACGTCGTGCCGGTGCGGGTCAAGGAACTGGTCCGGGCAGCCAAACAACGCACGGGCGCGACCTGGGCGCAGGTGTGCCGCGAGGCAGGTGTGGCCCAACGCGAGTGCTGCCCGATCCACAACCGAGGCAAGAAGGGTTTCACCCGCCAGACTCTTCGCCAGTTGGCTGATTACTTCGGAGATCCGGCCCTGCACAGGTACGCCGAGAGCGACTTGTATTGGGATTCTGTCATTCGGATCGAGCCTGCCGGCGAGAAACAGACGTATGACTTGGAGATTGTGGACACGCACAACTTCGTGGCCAACGATTTCCTGGTGCACAACAGTCACGCCGCCGACTACGCCGTCCTCACCTGCCAGACCGCCTATCTGAAGGCGTATTACCCGGTGGAGTACATGGCCGCCCTGCTGACCGTCGAGCGGAACAATACGGAAAAGGTCGGTGCGGTGGTGACCGAGTGCCGCCGCATGGGCATCGAGGTGCTGCCGCCCAGCGTCCAACACTCCGGGCTGGAGTTCACGATTGAAGAGCTGCCCGGCGGTCGCCCGGCGATCCGCTTCGGCCTGGGGGCGGTGAAAAACGTCGGCGACGGGCCGGTGGAGGCGATCCTGCAGGCCCGCGCCGGGCAACCTTTCCGCGACCTAGGAGATTTCTGCCGTCGGGTGGACCTGCGCGTGGTGAGCCGCCGGGCGTTAGAGGGGTTGGTCCGTGTCGGCGCGCTGGACGTGTTCGGGCCGCGTGCTCGCCTGTTGGCCGCCCTGGATCGCATGCTCAGCCTCAGCAGCCGCATCCATCAAGCGCGCGAGAGCGGCCAGTTGAGCCTTTTCGACGATTCCACCGGCGTGGCCGTGGATGACGAAAAAGCCCTGTTTATCGGTCTGCCTCCGATCGCCGGGTTGCCGCAACGGGAGTTGCTGGGATGGGAGAAGGAACTGGCCGGCACCTACCTCTCCGAACACCCGTTGGTGACGGCGATGCGCGACCTGAGTGACGTGCTCACGGCCAATATCGGCCAGCTTCAGGACGAGCGGCCAGAACAGATGGTGACGGTGCTGGGGGAGGTGCAGCGGGTGCGCCGCCACACGACCCGCAATGGGGAGGAGATGGCCTTTGTCACGCTGGAGGACCTGTATGGCAGCGGCGATGTGGTCGTCTTCCCCCGCCTGTGGGCGGCCAGCAAGGAGAAGTGGTTGCCGGGGCGGACGCTCGTGGTCGGCGGCAAGGTGAACGTCCGTAACGAGCAGGTCAGCCTGGTCTGCGAGTGGGTCAAGGAGCCTGACGAGGTGGCCCGCCCGCGGTCGGAGCCGGCGCCGCGACCGGCGCCGTTGGCCCGCCCAGCGCCGCCGCCCGAACCGCCAGCCTCGCCGTCCTGTCGCACGATCCAGGTCACCATCCGGCGCAGCGGCGACGCGCGACAGGACGTTCGCCTGCTCTCCGCCGTCCACGAGATGCTCGTTTCCTACCCCGGCGATGACCGCTTCACGTTCCTGCTGCGGAGCGGTCCGAACGGTGACCAACTGCTGGAGTTCCCCAATGCCTGCACCGGCTACTGTCGCGAACTGGGCGAGAAGCTGTCCGAACTGCTGGGGCCGGGAATGGTGCGGGTGTGCGAGGGAGAGGGGTGATGGACGCATCGCGTGGCCCATCGGACGTGGAAGCGGCCCTAGGCGCCCTGGGTATCCCCTGGCGGGCAACCCGCGCCCGCGGGAGCACGGCCGTCGAGGCAGCGCAGTCCCTGGGCGTCGAGCTGGGCGCGATCGTCAAGTCACTGCTGTTCCTGGCCGATGACGAACCGGTGCTGGTGCTGGTGGGCGGCGACCGGCGGGCCGATCCGCAACAGTTGGCGCGACTGCTGGCTGCGCGAAAGGTGAAGATCGCCTCACCGGAGTGGGTGATGGCGGAAACCGGTTTCCCGCCGGGCGCAGTGCCGCCGGTGGGTCACACCCGTCCTCTGCCGGTGTGGATTGACGCGGGGCTGGCTGCTCACCCCATCGTCTACACCTCCGGCGGCGCATCGGACCTGCTGATCGCCCTCGGTGTCGAGGAACTGCTTGCGGCGACCGGCGGACGGATCGCCGAGGTGAGCGAGGGGTAAGGACAGGGGAGCAGAGAGCAAGTATGCAAGTGAGCGATACGCGATACGCGAGATGGGAGGGAGTATGCGCATCGGTATTCTGACAGGCGGGGGCGACGTGCCCGGCCTCAACCCGTGTATCAAGGCGCTGGTCTACCGGGCGATTGACGAGGGGCACGATCCCATCGGTTTACGCCGCGGCTGGGCCGGATTGTTGTACTGTAACCCGGACGATCCATCCACGTGGGACGAGCACATCGTCCTGCTGGACAAGGCCACCGTGCGCACGATTGACCGCACAGGCGGGACATTTCTCCATACCTCACGCACCAACCCCAGCCGGGTGCAGGTGCAGAACACCCCTCCGTTCCTGAACCCGGATTCCTTCCCGCTGAGCGGCGACGGCTTCCTGGACTTCACGGCGCACGTCCTGCGCGTGCTGCAGGTGCTCAAGATGGACGTGCTGGTGCCGATCGGTGGAGAGGACACGCTGGGTTACGCCACACGCCTCCACCGCGAGGGCTTCCCCCTCGTCAGCATCCCCAAGACGATGGACAACGATGTCTTCGGCACCGACTACTGCATCGGCTTCTCCACCGCCGTCACCCGCAGCGTGCGCTTCATCAATCAGCTTCGCTCCTCTGCCGGGTCGCACGAGCGCATCTGTGTGGTCGAGCTGTTTGGCCGACACTCCGGCGAGACTTCCCTGATCTCGGCCTACCTGGCTGGCGTGGACCGGGCGATCATCTCCGAGGTGCCCTTCGACATCGAGAAGCTGGCCCGTTTCCTGATGGCGGATAAACGGGCCAATCCCAGCCGCTACGCCATGCTGACCATCTCCGAAGGGGCGCACGAGATCGGGCGCGAGGTGATCCAGGAGGGCAAGGCCGATCCCTACGGGCACAAGAAGCTCGGCGGCATCGGGGCGGTGACCGCCAGGCGGCTGGAGCAGATCACCGGCGAGAAGACGATGTTCCAGGAGCTGGCCTACCTGATGCGCTCCGGCGAACCGGACGCGCTGGACATCATGGTAGCGGTGAACTACGCGCATACGGCGATGGACCTGATCTTGGAGAAGAAATTCGGGCGCATGGTGGCGCTGCGCGAGGGCCGCTACACCGACGTTGACGCCGCCTCGCCCACGCTGGGCATCAAGACGGTGGACGTGCGGGCGCTGTACGACATCGAAGAATACCGCCCGAAGGTGATGCATGTGCACGGCAAACCGATGTTCCTCTATTGATCGCTTATCGCGTATCGCCTATCGTTGGTGGTCATTGTACGGGGGGAGGTAACTGCTCACCCAGAGTGACTGTTCACGTCGGTACGGAGTGCGGGCTTCGGCCCGCAGCGTACATGCTGCGCAGATCAGGCTGTGGCCGGTCTCCGACCGAGCCACCCATGGCGTCGGGCGCGGTCTGGAGACCGGCTCGCGCCGGGGGGCCGAGTTGTTAGCGGGGGGATGAGATGAAGCGGATCGCTGTCTTGACCAGTGGCGGGGATGGGCCGGGGCTGAACCCATGCATCCGCGCGGTGACCCGCATGGCCCTGCACCACGGCGCGGAGGTGATCGGTGTGCGGCGCGGCTACGCCGGCCTGATCGCCGGCGACCTGGTGGAGCTGGATGCGCGGGCGGTGGGCGGGATCCTTGGAGAGGGTGGCACGTTTCTGCGCACCGCGCGCTGCCCCGAGTTCATGACCGAGAAGGGCCGCCGCGAGGCGCTGCGCACGTTGAACCGCGAGGGGATCGAAGGGCTGGTAGTCATCGGCGGCAACGGCTCGCTCACCGGCGCGCTGGAGCTGCATCATCTCGGCTTCCCGGTCGTCGGCGTGCCGGCGACGATTGACAACGACGTCAACGGCACCGACATCGCCATCGGCGTGGACACCGCCCTGAATACCATCCTGGACGCGATTGACCGGATCAAGGATACGGCCTCATCGCACCAACGGGCATTCGTCGTCGAGACGATGGGCCGTAACTCCGGCTACCTGGCCCTGGTCAGCGGCGTCTCCGGTGGGGCGGAGCTGGTGCTGATCCCGGAGGTGCAGACCTCGATGGATGAGGTGGTGCGGACGGTCGAGGACTCCTACGTGCGCGGCAAGGCCCACTGCATCATCCTCGTCGCCGAAGGCTGGAAGCCGGGCACGCGGGCGCTGGTTGACTTTCTGGTCAGCCATCGGGAGGAGCTGGGCTTCGAGGTACGGCTGACCGTGCTCGGTCACATCCAGCGCGGCGGCAAGCCGCTGGCCTTCGACCGGCTGCTGGCGACCCGCCTGGGGGCGGCGGCGGCCGAGGCGCTGCTGCGCGGCGAGCGTGGGGTCATGGTCGGTTGGGTGGATAACCGCGCCGCGCTCACGCCGCTGGCGGAGGCGGTGGCTTTCCAGAAGGCAGTCAACCTGGAATTGCAAGAGTTGGCCCGCGTGATGGATAAGTAGCTGCGGGTGCGACATACCTGGATATCAAGGAGGTCAGTTCATGGCACGATTGCACGAGTACCAGGGCAAGGCGCTGCTTGGACAGTTCAAGATCGCCGTGCCCAGGGGCCGCGCGGCGAGCACGCCGGACGAGGCCCGCGCCGCCGCCGAGGAGATCGGCAAGCCGGTGATGGTCAAAGCGCAGGCCTGGGTCACCGGACGGGCTGGGCTGGGCGGGATCAAGAAGGCCGCCACGCCCGACGAGGCGGCCGAGGCGGCCGCCGGCATGCTCGGCATGAAGCTCAAGGGCTTCACCGTCGAGCGCGTGCTGGTCGAAGAGCAGGTGGATATCGCTCGCGAGTTCTACGCCGGGGTGATCGTGGACGACCGCGCCCAGGCCCCGCTGGTGATGTTCTCCAGCGTCGGCGGCAGCGGCATCGAGGAGATCGCCGCCGCCAATCCCGACCGGGTGGCCTACCAGCACGTGGACATTGACCAGGGGTTGCAGGAGTACCAGGCGCGCAACCTGGTGCGGCGTACCGGCATCGGCGGCAAGCTGCAGAGCGACCTGGCCGGCATGCTGGTGCAGCTCTACCAGGTCGCCCGGACGGTCGAAGCCCGCGCTGCCGAGATCAACCCGCTGGTGCAGACCGCCGATGGCAAGCTGGTCGCCGCCGACTGCCGCGTCACGGTGGATGACTATGCTGTCTTCCGCCACCCGGACCTGGGGATCGAGATCGCCCGCGAGTACGACCGCCCGCCGACCGCGCTGGAGCGGATCGCCTACCGGGTGGAGGAGAAGGACTATCGCGGCACGTTCTACTTCATCCAGATGGCCAGCGACTTCAAGAAGGGCGAGGGGTACATTGGCTTCCACGGCGCGGGCGGTGGCGGCTCGATGATGAGCATGGACGCGCTGCTGCGCTACGGCTACAAGCTGGCGACCTTCGTGGACACCAGCGGCAACCCGCCGGCCAGCAAGGTCTACCGGGCAGCGCGCATTGTCCTGGCCAGCGGCCCGATTGATGGCTACTTCGGCTCCGGCTCCGGCGTCGCCAGCCAGGAGCAGTTCCACTCGGCGCGCGGCTTCGTCAAGGCCTTCCTGGAAACTCACCTGGCCGTGCCGGTGGTCATCCGCCTGGGCGGGAACGCCGAGGACAAGGCGGTGGAGATCCTGCAGCGACTCAACGGACGCATCCCGGCGCCGGTCGAGGGGTACAAGAAGGATGACTCGCCGGAGTTCTGCGTCCAGCGCCTCGACGCGCTGATCCGGTCGGGCGAGCTGCGCGACGTGCCGCCGCCTCTACCGCGCCCCGAGCCGCAACGGCCGTACCGCTTCGAGACGGTCACCGGCGGCACGGTCACCTTCGACCACGCCGTCTGCGCGGCCTGCGAGAGCAAGGTCTGCGTCAGCGAGTGCGTGCCGAAGATCCTCAAGCTGAACGAGGAAGGGCTGCCGGTGCTGGCGATCCCCCCCGAAGAGGCAAAGAAGGGCCGCTGCAGCGAGTGCCTGGCCTGCGAGGTCGAATGCCTCTTCCGCGGCGCGGGCGGGGGTCACGTGCGGTTGCCGATTCCAGGGTTGGATGGGGCGTGAAACGTGAAACGTGAAATGTGAAACGTGAAACGTGAAACGTGAAACGTGAAATGTGAAACGTGAAACGTGAAACGTGAAACGTGAAATGTGAAGAGGACGTTGCTCACGCATCACGCGTCACGCATCACGCATCACGTTTCACGCATCACGCATCACGTTTCACGCATCACGCATCACGTATCGCAAAGCCACACAACGGAGGAGACTCAATGTCTATTCTGATTGACCAAACCAAACGCGTCCTCGTCCAGGGCATCACCGGGCGCGAGGGGATGGCGCGGACGAAGCTGATGGTCGGCTACGGCACCCAGGTCGTCGCCGGGGTGACGCCCGGACGGGGCGGCGAGCAGGTGGAGGGCATCCCTGTCTTTGACACGGTTGAGGAGGCCTGGGAGAAGGCCGGGCCGATCGACGTCAGCGTGTTGTTCATCCCCGCCCCGCTGGTCAAGAACGCGGCGCTGGAGGCGATTGACGCCGGGGTCAGGCTGCTGGTCATCGTGCCCGACCGCGTGCCGATCTACGATGTGCTGGCCATCGCCAAGCGGGCCAAGGAAGCCGGCGCGCGCTTCGTCGGCCCGAACACGCTGGGCGTGCTCAGCCCCGGCAAGGCGGTGCTGGGGATGATGGGCGGCGCGGCCTCATCGGCCCGCTCGTGGTTCCAGCCCGGCCCGGTGGGCATCACCTCTCGCTCCGGCGGGATGACCTCGTCCACCGCTTACTACCTCTCGCGGGAGGGCATCGGCGCGACGACCCTGGTGCACGTCGGCGGCGACGCGGTGGTCGGCCTGCCGCACCCGGAGGTGGTCAAGCTGTTCGAGCAGGACCCCGAGACGAAGGCGGTGGTGATGTTCGGCGAGATCGGCACCAGCCAGGAGGAGCAGGTGGCCGACCTGATCGAACAGGGCGCGTTCACCAAGCCGTTGATCGCCTACATCGGCGGCAAGGCGGCCAAGAGCGGCACCCGCTTCTCCCACGCCGGAGCCATCGTCGAGGGCGGGCGCGGCACCCACGAGGGCAAGGTCGAACGGCTGCGCGCCGTCGGCGCGACGGTCGTCGGGTCGTTTATGGAGCTGCCCAGGGCGACGAAGGAAGTGCTGGCAAGGATTGGAGCGTGAAGCGTGAAACGTGAAACGTGAAACGTGAAACGTGAAACGTGAAACGTGTTCCGTGCTTGTACGCAACACGGAACACGCAACACGCAATACGGAACAAGGAGACCCATATGTCAGAGGAAACCTGGTCCCAACCGATCACCAAGATTGAACCGAACAAGGTAGCCGTGCGCGGCTACCGGATTGACGAGCTGATGGGCCGCGTGCCGTTCGCCCACGTGGTCTACCTGGTGTTGCGGGGCGAGCTGCCCACGCCGGCCCAGGGGCGGGTGATGGATGCCATCCTGGTCTCCAGCGTGGACCACGGCAGCACGCCGCCGTCGGCGCTGGCGGCGCGCACGGTCGCCTCCGGCGGCGCGCCGCTGACCACCGGCATCGCCGCCGGGATCATGACCATCAACCGTCACCACGGCGGGGCCATCGAAGACTCGATGAAGATGCTCCTGGCCGCCGTCGCTCGCCAGCGCGAGAAGGGGCAGGAGGCCATCGCCACCGCCCGTGAGATCGTCGAGGAATACCGGCAACAGAAGAAGCGCCTGCCCGGCTACGGTCACCGCATCCACACCGACGACCCGCGCACCAGGAAGCTCTTCGCCATCTGCGCGGAGGAGGGTGTGGCCGGCGAGTACGTGGCGATGGGCCAGGCGCTGCGCCAGGCGATGAAGGAGGCCACGGGCAAGGACCTGCCGATGAATGTGGACGGAGCTATCGCTGCCGTGCTGTGCGAGCTGGGCTTCCCGCCGGAGATGGGCAACGGCCTCTTCGCCATCGCCCGCACGGTGGGACTGACCGCCCATGTCTTCGACGAGATCACCGCCCAACGGCCGATGCGCCAGATCTCCCCGACAGCGCAGGCGTACAGTGGGCCGGAGGAGCGTTCTTTGTGACGCGGAGACGCGGGGACGCGGGGACGCGGAGACGCGGGGACGCGGAGACGCGGAGACGCGGAGACGCGGAGATCACCGTGTCACCGCGTCACCGCGTCACCGTGTCACCGCGTCACCGCGTCACCGTGTCACCCACCCCAGGAGGAAATGATGAGAGACCAACTGCTTGAACTGTTCCCAGAGTTCGACCTGATCCAGGACAAAGAATTGCGTGAAAAGTGTCTGCGGACCTACGAACTGGCGCTGCAGGAGGGCGGCTGGATGCCGGATGACTTGACGCACATCCCCTTCACCCTGCTGCTCAACCCCTGCCCGGCGTCCTACGTTGACCACGTCCGCGCAGTGACGCTCACCGCCGTCCGCGCCGCCGAGGTCTTCCAGCAGGTCTACGCCGACCGGCTGCCGGTGCGCATGGACCTGCTGGTCGCCGGGGCGCTGCTGCACGACGTCGGCAAGCTGTTGGAGTACGAGAAGCGTGCCGACGGGATGACCGTGACGACCTATGGCGGGCGGCTGCTGCGCCATCCGATCAGCGGCATGGAACTGGCTGCCCGCTGCGGCCTGCCGATCGAGGTGCTGCACATCATCGCCGCCCACGCCGACGAGGGCGACAAGGTCAACCGCATCACCGAAGCCACCCTGGTCAACCACGCTGACTTCATGTCATTCCACAGTTTCCAGCGAGCAATGACCAAGAAGGAGTCGGCGGCGAAGGTGGGATGACGGGAAGCGTGAAACGTGAAACGTGAAACGTGAAGCGTGAAACGTGAAGCGTGAAACGTGAAACGTGAAACGTGAAACGTGAAACGTGAAACGTGAAACGTGAGACCTCCCGCAGGTTAGAAAGTGGCTGGCGAGAGGGCAAGCAGATCATGGTGGCACACTCCAGTGCGGAGATTGTGCCCAAATCTGCGGGAGGGTGAGATGTTACACATGGAGAAACATATGCCTGGACAGACGATCATCCAGAAAATCTTCGCTGCCCACACCTCCGCCGGTGCGTTGGTCGCGCCGGGGAGCATCATCTGGCTCGACCTGGACGTGCGCACGGCGCGCGACTTCGGCGGAGCCAACGTGGTTAAGAACTACCGCACCCACTACGGCGATAGCCCGGTGGCCGATAAGGACAGGACCTTCTTCACTTTCGACCTGGTCGTTCCGGCGAACAACATCCCCTACGCCAACAACCAGCAGCTCTGCCGCGTCTTCGCCCGCGAGCAGGGGATCAAGGTCTACGACGTGGACGCCGGCATCGGCTCGCACGTCGCCCTGGAGCGCGGCCTGGCCTACCCCGGCTCGACCTTCGTCGGCACCGACAGCCACCTGAATATCCTCGGCGCGGTCGGCGCCTTCGGCCAGGGCATGGGCGACCAGGACATCGCCTTCGCCTTCAAGACTGGGCGCACTTGGTTCGAGGTGCCGCCGACGATGAAGGTAGTGGTCAACGGGCGGATGCAGCCGCCCTGCACGGCCCGCGACCTGACCCTGGCGGTGCTGGGACGGCTGGGTTCCAACGGCGCGCTGGGCCGCGCCATCGAGTTCACCGGCCCGGCGGTCGAGGCGCTCGACCTGCCGGGACGGATCACCCTGGCCAGCCTGGTCACCGAGATGGGCGGCATCATCGGCTTCATCCCTCCTTCTGAGGAGGTCATCGCCTACGCCCGTCAGCGCAGCGGCCGCCGGGATATTGAAGGCGTCTACGCCGACCCGGACGCGGAGTACGTGGAGGTCGTGGAGGTGGACGCGCCCAACGAGCCACTGATCGCCTGCCCGCCCAGCCCGGCGAACGTCAAGCCGGTGCGCGAGGTGGCCGGGCGACGCATTGACTCGGTCTTCCTCGGCTCCTGCTCCAACGGTCGCTTCGAGGACTTCGCCGCCGTCGCCGAGATCGTCGAGGGCCGGCATATCGCCCCCTGGGTCATGGCCTCGGTCGTCCCGGCTACCCGCGAGGTCTTCGAGCAGATGCTGCACAGCGGGGTGTTGGAGACGCTCTTCCACGCCGGGTTCATCATCAGCAACCCCGGCTGCGGCGGCTGCGCCTCCGGCCACATCGGCATGACCGGCAAGGGCGAGGTGCAGGTGAGCACCAGCAACCGCAACTTCCCCGGCAAGCAGGGCGACGGCGAGACCTACTTGACCAGCCCGGTCACTGCCGCCTGGTCGGCCCTCAAGGGCGAGATCGCGGTGGCGGAGTAGAGATTGGAAGTTGGAGGGTGGAGGGAGATGAAACCGACGCAGATCCAGGGCCGTCTGTGGGTGCTTACCGACCCGCAGGGCAGGTTGTACGACGATATTGACACCGACATGATCTTCCATAACCGCTACCTGCACATCACCGACGTGGCGCAGATGGGCCAGTACACGCTGGACAACCTGAAGGGCTGGCAGGACTTCGCCAGGAAGGCGCAGGCGGGTGATATCGTGATGGCCGGCAAGAACTTCGGCGCGGGGTCGTCCCGCCAGCAGGCGGTGGACTGCTTCCGCGCCCTGGGGATCGGGGCGATCGTCGCCGAGAGTTTCGGCGCGATCTACAAGCGCAACGCGATCAACAGCGGGCTGCCCATCCTCACCCTGCCTGGCCTGACCGACATGGCCGGGCGGTTCCAGACCGGCGACTCGCTGGCGGTGGACTTCGCCACCGGTCAGGTGGTGTTGAACGGCGGCCAGGTGTTCCTGGGCGAGCCGTTCTCCCAGGTGCAGATGGACATCTACCAGGCCGGCGACCTCTTCGCCTATGGCAAGCTGCTGGGGGCGGGGACGTAGTCGGGCGCTGGGGGACGGGGGGACACGGAGACGCGGAGACACGGAGACACGGAGACGCGGAGACGCGGAGACACGGAGACGCGGAGACGCGGAGACGCGGAGAGTACGGAGGAACTATGGGATTCACATTCGCAGAAAAAGCCCTGGCCCGCAAAGCCGGGCTCGATAGCGTCGTGCCGGGACAGATTCTGATCATCCGTCCCGACCGGTTGCTGACGCACGACAACACGGCGGCGATCTCGAAACACTTCACCAAGATCGGCCTGCAGAAGATGGCCGACCCCACGATGAGTGTCATCGTGCTCGACCACGTGGTGCCGGCCTCCGACGAGGCGAACGCCACCAACCATAAGGTCATCCGCGAGTTCGTCGCCCGGCAGGGGATCACGGGCTTCTATGACGTCGGCGAGGGCATCTGCCACCAGGTGCTGCCGGAGAAGGGGCACGCCTGGCCCGGCGCGGTCATCGTCGGCTCGGACTCGCACACCACCACCCACGGCGCGTTCGGGGCCTTTGCCGTCGGCATCGGGCGCACCGAGGCGGCGGCGGTGATGGCCACCGGCGAGCTGTGGCTGCGCGTCCCAACCAGCTTCCAGATCGTCGTCAAGGGCCGCATGCCGGAGCGCGTCTCGGCCAAGGATCTGATCCTGCATATCATCGGCGACCTGGGCGCCGACGGGGCCGACTACCGCTCGGTCGAGTTCACCGGCCCGGCCATCGCCGAGATGAGCGTCGCCAGCCGCATGATCCTCTGTAACATGGCCGCCGAGATGGGGGCCAAGAACGGCGTCGTCGAGCCGGATGACAAGACCCGCGAGTGGCTGAAGGGACGGGTCGCACACCCTTACCAGGAGGTGCACGCCGACCCCGATGCCGTCTATGAGCGCGTCATTGAGTACGATGTGACGAACCTGGCCCCGCAGGTCGCCAAACCGCACACGGTGGACAACGTGGTGCCGGTGACGGAGGTGGTGGGCACGCCGATCCACCAGGCGCTGATCGGCACCTGCACCGATGGGCGGCTGGAGGACCTGGAGGCGGCGGTCGAGATCCTGCGCGGCCAGCACATCGCTCCCACCGTGCGCCTGCTGGTTCTGCCGGCCTCGCGCGAGGTGCTGCTGGCAGCGCTGGCACGCGGGCTGATCACCGCTCTGATCGAGGCTGGCGCAGTGCTGCTCAACCCCGGCTGCGGACCCTGCCTGGGCGCCCACCAGGGCTGCATGGCCCCCGGCGAGGTGACTATCTCCACCGCCAACCGCAACTTCAAGGGGCGCATGGGTTCCAAGGAAGCGTTCACCTACCTGGCCAGCCCGGCCACCGTGGCCGCCTCGGCGCTCAAGGGCGTCATCACCGACCCGCGGGAGGTGTGAGATGCAGACGAAGATCAGCGGTCGCGTCTGGAAGTACGGCGACGACGTCAACACCGACGTCATCTTCGCCGGCAAGTACACCTACACGATCACCGATCCCAAGGAGATGGCCAAACATGCCCTGGAGGACCTCGACCCGACCTTCGTCCAGAACGTCCGGCCGGGGGACATCATCGTGGCAGGCAAGAACTGGGGCTGCGGCTCGTCCCGCGAGCAGGCGGTGATCTGTTTGAAGGAGATCGGCGTGGGGGCGATCGTCGCCCGCAGTTTCGCCCGCATCTACTACCGCAACTGCATCAATGAGGCGCTGCCCATCGTCACCTGCGACGCGGTGGACGGGGTCGAATCGGGCGAGGAGATCACCATTGACTTCGCCGCCGGTATCGTGACCACCCCGCGCGGGACGTACACCTTCCCGCCGATGCCACCGGAGGTGATGAAGATCATCGAGGCCGGTGGACTGATCCAGTACGTGCGTCGGCAGCTCGGGCTGGTGTAGTTGGGACGCGGTGACACGGTGATGGGGAGACGCGGTGACACGGTGATGGGGAGACGCGGTGACGCGGTGACACGGAGACTTCACCGCCTCTCCGTGTCTCCGTGTCACCGTGTCACCGTGTCACCGCGTCACCGCGTCACCGCGTCTCCCCCTAAACGCCATCACCGCCGCCAGTGCCAGTGCCAGGCCTGCCGCAATCAGCCCCGGATAGGCCTGGACGGCCGCGATGGCCCGCTGAGGTAGGGTGGGGGGCGGTGTGGCTGTGGGGGTTGAAGTGGGGGATGGTGGTGGGGTAGACGTGGCTATCGGCGGGACAGTAGGGGAAGAGGTGGCTGTAGGTGTCGCCGATGGCGCGGGGGTGGGGCGTGGCGTAGTGGTGGGAGAGGGCGTGGCGGTCGGCCCTTCGCTTCCGCTCAAGCCAGGCGCAGGCGTGGGGGCGATCGGTGCGCGGTTGGCTGCGTCGGGCAGCGGCGCGGCGGAGGGCGCCTCGGCAGTGGTGCGGGTGGCCGTGGGTGGCGCAACGGGCGGGGCGGTGCCGGCGCGGTACGCGTCCGCCAGTTCCCGCGTCAGGCCGAGATATGCGTCCCCATAGCTTACGCTCGGCTCGATCTGCGTCCCCTCCATCCACTCGTTGAAGCTGGTGATGATCACCCAGTCCGCCCCCGACGCACTGGCGCCCTGCCAGCAACGCCGGTAGTAATCCCCGCCGGCGCGCTCGCGGACGAAGGCGTCGGGCCGGCCGGTGACGCGGTCGTCGTAGCCGGGCATCACCGTCGCCACCCAGGTGCGGGAGACACCGTGGGCGGCGCTCCAGTCGCGCACGCGCTGCCCCCAGCGCACCAGCGTCCCCTCGGGCGCCGCGTCCCATGCCACGCTGTATAGGTGATTGCCGTCGAACGGACCCAGGTAATCCAGGTTCGTCCCCTCGGCGATCCAGAGGCTCGTCCGGCCCGGATCCACCTGCTCGCGGATGCTGTTCCAGGTCTCTACCGAATAGGTCTCCTGTCGCCAGAAGAAGATCACCGGTCGTCCACCTACGCGCAGGTAGGCCGGCTGGGCGGCGTGGACGGTCAGCGCGTGCTGCAGCGCCGCCACCACGTCCGCCGGCGAGTGGATGAAGGGGCTGGTCACTTCCAGGTCCACCGCCGCCCGCAGTCCGTAGCCGGCGGCGATGGTCAGCAACTGGGCGAAGTTGGTCTCGGTCTGGTTGTTCGTCACCTGCGGGCCGTACCAGGACTGGACCAGCGCGTCAATGCCGGCCTGTCGCGCCCAGGCAACGTGGCGCTCGATGGCGGCGGAGTCGGTGGAGGCATAGGGCTGGCTGGGCTGGTCGGGCAGTGGACGCTGCCAGGTGGTCATGTCGAACCAGGCGTAGTAGAAGGCCAGCACCAGCCGTTCGTCCTGGGCCTGGGCCGGGGGCAACCGAAACAGGCTCGTCACCGCGACGAGCAGCAGAACCAGACAGGCGATCCGTTTCCTCACGGGGCCATTATACCACACTCGCCTGACCCTGCGGTTTGCCCAGGCTGGCACTTCGGGCTATAATCCCCCTGGGTCTCTACAGGACGGGCCACCCGGCCTGCGAGAGGTGGGCAAATCGCCCGCTCCGTTTCACATTCGTAACTGCCTACCCTTTACCAGGCCTGGTGCTGGCAGGGCCGGTGTGCCGGCCCCTCCCCCCCCCCCCTGGCCCGGGCGGGGGTAGGGGGTGGGGTGAGGGCTCAACGCCGCGGACGGTAGGCAGTTACTCACATTCGACGAAAGGAGGCCAGGGATG
>DAOTYW010000077.1:0-13849 GCA_034434755.1 Anaerolineae bacterium
CACGTTTCACGCATCACGTTTCACGTTTCACGCATCACGTTTCACGTTTCACGCATCACGTTTCACGTTTCACGCATCACGTTTCACGTTTCACACCCATGATCCGCATCAACAACCGCGACGAACTCGAGTGGGAAGAAGGGCTGACCGTCGCTGCCTTGCTGGAGCAGCTGAACTACACCTTTCCCCACATCATCGTCACCATTGACGGCGAGGTCATCCAGCAGCCGGACTACCCCACCCGCCTCATTCCGGACGGCGCGAACGTGCGCCTGGTGCACCTGATCGCCGGTGGGTAACGGTTTGGACAACGACATCCGCGCCGAGCTGCTTCAACTGCGCCGACTGCCTCCCTGGCCGCGTGTCCAGGGGGACGAGTGGGACGCACACAGCCGCTTCATCTATCACATCCGCGCCCTGGATGCGCTGCGCCAGGAGACGAGGCGGGTGGCCGCCGAGGCCGGCCTGCCGGTCAACGACTTCGCCCGCTATGTGATCAACCGCTGGTATAACCTCCACACCCACCAGATCGCCCTGGAGATGCTCTGCGCTTACCCCCGCGTGCGCCGCCAGGACGACCCCCGCCACCCCACGGTGGACCTCTACCTGGACGGCATCCCGTTCGATCTCAAGCTGACCCGCTTCCCCCGCGCCTACGCGCACAGCTTGGAGCACGCCCGCGCCCACCCGCAGACGCTGGCCCGCTGGCTCTACGACCATCAGTCGTCCGAGGGCCGCTACCATACCGCCAACCGCCTCTTCCTTGTCCTCCACCACGCCGACGACCCGGCGCGCACCTGGGAAGTGCGGCGCATGTTCGGCCTGCTCGCCGCAGCGATTGACGAGTTCATGCGGGCGACCCACCTGTTCCAGCTCGACCTGGGCGGGCGCGACGGGCCGCGCCAGCGCCCGTGGACAGGTCTGATCTTCTGTATCTACAAGGAGGTTCGATGAAACGGTATCTCTTCTCCTGGCTCTGCATCCTGGGCATCCTGGTCGCCCTGACCGGCACGGCCCAGGCCCACCCGGCGACCCCGCCGCAACCGACCACCCTGGTCGCTGTGCATCTGGCCGACGCGGATGCCCTGGCCCGCTTCCAGGCCAGCGGCGTGACCGCGGTCGGCCGGCTGTACGGCTTCTCTAACCCCGACCTGCTGGCAGTGGCCGACCCCGCCGGCCTCCAGGCGCTCGTCGCCGCCGGCCTGCCCGCCCGTGTCCTCGATGCGCACACCGCCGGCGCGACCTACTACCTGGCCTACGCCGCGCCGGGCCGCCCCGCGCCCGATTGGGCAGACTACGGGCGCGTCCTTCTGGACGACGGTCCGCGGGCGCTGTTGCGCACGTCCCCGGCAATGGCCGAACGCCTCTCCGCCGCCGGCGTCGCGCTGAACCGCGTCACCCTCCAGCCGACCGCCCTGCAGCCGTCCACCGCCGCCTTCCCCACCGTCGTCACCCCCGACCCGCTGGTGCAGTTCATGATTGACCAGGTGGACAGCGCCACCGTCAGCCTGTACGACCGCGAGCTGGCTGGCGAGCTGCCGGTGTGGGTCGGTGGACAGTGGTACACCATCCCCACCCGCTACACCTACAGCGGCACCCCCATCCAGCGCGCCACTCAGTACTACGGCGAGCGCCTCCAGGCCCTCGGCCTCGACGTGGAGTACCACCAGTGGGGCGGCACGACCTACCCCAACGTCATCGGCGAACTGGAGGGACTGACCAACCCCGACGACATCTACATCATCTGTGCCCACATAGACGACGTGCAGAACACCCCCGGCGCCGACGACAACGCCAGCGGCTCCGTCGCCGTGCGCCTCGCCGCCGAGATCCTCACCCAGTATCAGTGGGGCTGCACCCTCCGCTTCGCCCTGTGGACCGGCGAGGAGCAGGGGCTGCTGGGCAGCGCCGCCTACGCCCAGCGGGCCTACCAACAGGGCGAGAACATCCTCGGCGTGCTCAACCTGGACATGATCGCCTGGAACACCATCGGCAGCACGCCGATCATTGACCTGCACGCCGATTCCTCCCTCCCGCCCACGCTCCAACTGGCCCAACTGATGGCCGACGTGGTGGACGCCTACGACCTGAACCTGGTGCCCACCATCATTCCCAACGGCACCGGAGCCAGCGACCACGCCTCCTTCTGGGACTACGGCTATACCGCCATCCTGGGCATCGAGGACTACGGCGGCGACTTCAACCCCTACTACCACGGCCCGGGCGACACGCCCGCCAACACCGACCTGGCCTACTTCACCGACTACGTCCGCGCCTCGATCGCCACTCTGGCCCACATGAGCGGCTGCCTGATCCCCAGCGGGTTGGGCGGCGTGGACGGCCACGTCACCGCCAGCGACACGGGCCTGCCGATCGGCGCGGCCACGGTCACCGCCCACGACGCCGCCGGCCACGCTTTCCCCGTCACCACCGCGCCGACCGGCTACTACACCCGCACCCTGCTCAGCGGCACCTATACCGTCACCGCCCAGCACGTCCAGTACACCACCGCCGTCATCACCGGTGTTCAGGTGCTCACCGACACGACGACCACTGTGGACTTCGTCCTCCAGCCGCGCGGGCGCCTGTGGGGATACGTCACCGACGCCGACAACGGCTTCCCGCTGGCCGCCACCCTCGTCGCCGACGACGGCACCACCGCCCAGAGCGACCCGTTGACCGGCTACTACGAGATGTACCTGGACGAGGGTAGCCAGACCGTGACCGCCTCGGCGACGGACTACTTCCCCAGTTCGGTGCCCGTGACGATGATCTCCGGCCAGGACACGCGGCAGGACTTCGCCCTTACCGCCACCGTCGGCTTCGTCCCGCAGCCGATCCACGCGACGGTGCGCCTGGGCGAGACGACCAGCCGCCCGGCGACGATCACCAACCGCACCGCCGGCCCCTACGGCTTCTCCTTCTACGAGATCCCCGGCCAGTTCATCCCCGCCCCGCGCGCCGCCGGCATCCAGGCCGCCTGGCCCGGCCCCGACGGCTTCGGCTACAGCGGCGAGGCGGTGGACTTCGACTGGATCGAGATCAGCGGCTCCGGCACCCCCGTCCCCGGCCTGGGCGACGACTCGTCCGCCGGCCCGTTCGCCGTCGGCTTCCCCTTCCCATTCTACGGCGCGAACCAGACGCAGTTCTACGTCAGCAGCAACGGCTTCCTCTCCTTTGGCAGCGGCTCCAGCACGGTCAGCAACCAATGTCCGCTGCCCAGCAGCACCACACCTAACAACCTGATCGCATTGATGTGGGATGACCTCTACCCCAACTACACCACCGGCGGGGTCTACTACCAGACCTTCGCCTCCTGCCCCATCGGCAGCGGGCCGTGCCTGGTGGTAGAGTACAGGAACTGGCGGCACTACGGCGGAAGCTACCCATTCGCCGGCACCTTCGAGGTGGTGCTGCACCAGAACGGCAGCGTGCTGATGCAGTTCCTGGACAGCGGCGAGGAGGAAGGCAGCGGCTCCACCACCGGCATCGAGGGCAACAACGCCGCCGCCGACCACGGCCTGACCTACGCCTGCAACCAATCTGCCTCGCTCACCGACGGCACGGCAGTCTGTTTCGCCTATCCCGGCTCCTCCGGCTGCATCGCCGCCGACGTGCCCTGGCTGGGACAGTCCCCCGCCGGCGGCAGCGTGCCCGCCGGCGGCAACCTGAACGTCACCCTGCTGTTCACCGCCACCGCCGCTGCCGGCGTAGACCAACCCGGCAACTACACGGCCGACCTGGTGGTCAACGGCAACCCGCGCATCCGCATCCCGGTGACGATGACCGTCGTCACGAGCGAGTGCGTCCCCGTCGAGATCGTCCAGGTGACACCGGTGATCACCGACTGCACGGTCACCTTCAGCGCCGAGCTCACCGGCGACCCGCCCTTCCTGTACGACTGGAACTTCGGGCCGTTCGGCGCCAGCGCCGACCCCCAGCCGACGGTAGACTTCGGCCTCAGCGGCACCTATCCCTACACCCTGACCGTCTCCAACTGCGGCGGCCTCAACATGGACACCGTCAGCGGCGAGGTCGTGGTGACCTGCGGGCCGGCTTGCGAGCCAGTGCACGACCTGACCTTCTCCTGGTGGCCGCTCGCCCCGGTCACCGGCGAGAGCGTCGCCTTCATAGCCACCGCCGGCGGGACGGAACCGATCGCCTTCGCCTGGGGCTTCGGCGACGGTGCCGGAGCGACCGGCAACCCCGTCGGTCACAGCTACAGCACCGCCGGCGACTACACCGTCGTCGTCACGGCGACCAACTGCATCACCGCCACGGCGCGCGCGGAAGCGGTCGTCACCGTCTCCTGGCCATGGTCGCTCTACCTGCCCGTGCTCATGCGCAACGGCGGGTAAGTTGTGAGCAGGCTGTCAACGGATTTCCAGAACGGATTGAACGGACACGCGCAGCCGCGAGCTGCTCTATCCGTTCGATCTGTTCCCGGAATCCGTTGACAGCCTCTTCCCCATCTCCCTTACTTGTGCCCGCCAAGGACTTGCGCTATACTGGGCACTGAACTCTACCCGTCCCGCACGTCCGCGGTCCAAGGAGATGGGGCATGGCCGACCTCATCAACAACCGCTACCGGGTGATCCGGGAACTGGGCCAGGGAGGTATGGGCGCCGTCTACCTGGTCGAGGACACGCTGCAAGACGACCAGGCCATGACGCTGAAGATGATCCGTCCCGACCTGCTGGACGAGCGCAACCTGGCCCAGTTCCAACATGAGTTCGCCGCGCTGGTCTCGCTCAACCACCCCAACCTGGTCACCGTCCACAGCTTTGACATGCTCGCCGATGGGCGCGGCTACTTCTATACGATGGAGTACGTGGCAGGGGAGAACCTGCGCGACCACGCCGATCACCTCCAACCTCCCGCCTCCAGCTTCCAATGGCTCTACGAGATCGCCGTCCAGGTCTGTCGCGCCCTGCAGTACATCCACTCGCGCGGCCTGGTGCACTACGACGTCAAACCGACCAACATCCTCGTCACGCCGGAAGGACAGGTCAAGCTGGCCGACTTCGGGCTGATCGGTGAGGCGCGGGGCGAGGGGCAGATGCGTATCCGTGGCACGCCGGAGTACATCGCCCCCGAAGTGGTGCGCGGGGGAGCGGTGGACCACCGCGCCGACCTGTACTCGTTGGGCGTTTCCCTCTACGAGATCGTCGCCGGACGTCCCCCCTTCACCGGAGAGAGCAGCGTGGCGATCATGCGCCAGCACGTCGAGGCGACAGCCGAACCGCCGCGCCAGTTCAACGCCAATGTCCCCGAAGCCCTGCAGACGATCATCCTCACCCTGATGGCCAGGGATCCGGCGGAGCGCTACGCCAGCGCGGACGAGGTCATCCAGGCCATCAACCGCCTGACCGGGCTGGACTTCCCGGTCGAGACCAGGGAAACCAAGCGCGGCTACATCCAGAGCGGCAGCCTGGTCGGGCGCGAATTCGAGCTGGCCCGCCTGCAAGGCCTGCTGATGCGCGCCATCCAGGGACACGGCCGTCTGGTGCTGATCACCGGCCCGATGGGGGTGGGCAAGAGCCGCCTGGTGCGCGAGCTACGCCTGCGCGCCCAGATGCAGCGCGTCCTGGTCTGCGAGAGCGTCTGCCCCGAACACGTCCGCGTCCCCTACCGCCCGTGGGTCTCCATCTTCCGCCAGATCATCGCCTACCAGCGTTCGACCCGCCCGGAAGTGGTGCAGGTCTACGGCCCGGCGCTGGTGCGGCTGATGCCGGAACTGGCCGAACACATCGGCCCGGTCTCCGCCGTCGGCGAGGTCGCCGAGGACGTGCCGGGCCTGATGGACGCCGCCGCCCGCTTCCTGATGAGCTGCGAGCGGCCGTTGATGTTCGTGCTGGGAGACCTGCACTTTGCCGACGCCGAGACAGTCAGCCTGCTGGAACACCTGGGACGGCGGGCCGCCCAGGCGCGCTGGTTGCTGTGCGGCGTCTACCGTGAGCCAGGTGGCGACGAAGCCCATCCTCTGGACACCCTGATGCAGCGCGCCCGTCCACTCAGCCACCGCCCCGAAACCCAAACTCCGCCGGGCGAGCAGCCCTACGACCTGTTGCGCCTGAACACGCTGAACGAGAACGAGGCGGCCGACCTGCTCAAGTCCATGCTCGGCGTCAAGGAGCTGCCGCCCAACCTGCTGCCGCGCCTGATGGCCGAGACCGGCGGCAACCCACTGTTCATCGAAAGCATCATGCACAGCCTGGTCGAGGAAAACCTCCTGCGCTACGACGGCCAGGGCTGGCAGATTGACTTCGCCCGCCTCACCCACATCCCGTCCAGTATCCATGAGGTCGCCCAACGACGACTGGAGCGGCTCGACGCCGAGGCCCTGGGAATGCTCCAGTGGGCGGCGCTGCTGGGACAGTGGCTGGAACTGGATGTGCTGACCGCTGTCAGCGGTTTGGCCCAGGAGCTGGTGCTCCGTCTGCTGAACGAGGCCGTCCAGCGGCACGTCCTGGCCGTCAGCGAACCGGCCGGTCAACCCGCCTACCGCTTCAGCACCGATGCGATGCGCCAGGCGGTGTTGCAGACGCTGACCGCCGAAGAGCGTGCTCAACGCCATCGCCGCATCGGTGAGACGATCCGCGCCCAGCGCGACGAGACCGAGGCCGCCGAGTGGCTGGCCTGGCACTTCGAGCAGGCCGGCGATAGCGCGCTGGCCCTCCGCTATTGGAAGTTGGCCGGAGATCGGGCGCGACAGGTCTACGCCAACGAATCGGCCATCCAACACTACAGCCACGCCCTGGCCCTCATCGAAGAGCAGCACGGGCTGACCGATTCCGAGACCGAGTACGACATCCTCTCCGGGCGGGAGACCTGCCACGCGCTGGTCGGGGATCGCCGCGCCCAGCAGGCCGACCTGGAACGGATGGAACAGATCGCCCGTCAGTCGGGCAACGTCCGCCGCCAGATCGAGGTCGCCACCCGCCGGGCAACCCTGGCCAACCTGCTGGGCCACCATGCAGAGGCCTGTCAGGCCGCCCAGGCCACCCTCGAGCTGGCCCGTCAGGCCGGCAACCGACAGTGGGAAGCGCAGAGCCTCAGCGCGCTGGGCGATGCCCATCGCTCGCTGAGCGAGCACGAACTGGCCCATGCTTGCTATCAGCAGGCCCTCGACCTCTACCGCGAACTGGACGACCGACGGGGGGAAGCCAGCAGCCTGCTGCAACTGGGCCACCTGGCCCGGCGTTCGGGCCGCTCCGCCGAGGCGCAGAGCTTCTTCGAACAATCGCTGGCCATCTTCCGCACCCTGGGCCTCCGCCAGGGCGAGGCGGATGCGCTGAACGCCCTGGGCAACCTGGTCAACGACTATGCCCAGAAACGCCACTATCACGAGCGCTCCCTGGCCATCGCCCAGGCCATCGGCCACCGCGCCAACCAGGCCCGTTCGTACAATAACCTGGCCATCATCTATTGGAGCCTGGGGCTGTATGGGCGGGCGCGGGACTACCTGGAACAGGCTGTGCAGATCCAGCGCGAGATGCAGGGCCGTGCCAGCCTGGCCTACTACCTGGAAACCCTTGGGCGGGTCTACCTGGAACTGGGCGAATACCCCCAGGCGCAGCAGGTGCTGGAAGAGGGCCGCGCCCTGTGCATGGAGACAGGCGACCGCTGGGCCGAGTCCACCTACTGGCAATGCCTGGGCCGCCTGGCCCTCGCCCGCGGACAGGCCGCGCAAGCCCGCGAGCGGCTTCAGATAGCCTGTCAGATGCAACGCGAGATGGGCTCCCTGGGCTTCCTGGCCTCCTCGCTGGCCTGGCTGGGCGCCGCCGACCTGGCGCTGGGCGATGAAGAAGCCGCCCGACAACATACGGAAGAAGCGGTCGCCTGCCTGGAACAGGCCGGTAACGCCGGTGATTACCCGTCCCAGGAAGTCTGGTGGATGCGCTACCAGGCGCTCAAGACCACACCGGGTCGGGCGGAGACCGATACCCTCGATGACGCCGCCTGGACATGCCTGCAACGGGCCCACGACGTGATGATGGCCGCTATCGCCACCCTCAGCGACGAAGGGCTGCGCCGCAACTACCTGAACAAGGTCCGCATCAACCACGACATCGTCACCGAGTGGACGCGCCAGGCCGCCAGCCGCGCCGGCGGCGCCGAACTGCTGCCCACGGCCGAAACGGGAGGAGCCGCCGCCGAACCGCCCCCCGCCGATGACCGCCTCCAGCGGGTCCTCGACATCAGCGTGCAGATGAACGAGACGCATGAGGTCGAGCAACTGCTCAATTTCGTCATGGATCAGGTCATCGAACTGAGCGGCGCCGAGCGGGGCTTCCTCGTCCTGCTCGACCCGACCGGGCAGATGGACTTCAAGGTGACGCGCGGCATCGAACGGGCCGAGATCGAACGCGCCAGTTCCGACATCAGCTACACCGTCATCGGCACCGTCACCCAGACCCGCATGCCGGTCCTCCTCCAGGACGCCCTGGCCGACGAGCGGTTCGGCCGCCAGAGCAGCGTCCTCGAACTCAACCTCCGTTCCGTCCTCTGCGTCCCCCTGGTCAGCCGCTCCGAATTGATCGGCATGATCTACGCCGACAACCGCTCGGTCAGCGGACGCTTTTCCCAGGCCGACCTCGACCTGATGAGCATCTTCGCCAACCAGGCCGCGATCGCCATCGAGAACGCCCGCTTGTACGAGGAGACCGTGCGAGCCAAGGAGGAACTGGAAGTCTGGGCGCATACGCTGGAGCAGCGCGTGGCCGGGCGGACCGCCGAACTGCGCCAGGCCAACGAGGCCCTCTCACGGCGGGCGCTGCAACTGGAGACCAGCAGCCAGGTCGGACAACAGGTCACTTCCATCCTCGACCTGGACGAGCTGCTCCAGCGGGTGGTCAACCTGATCCAGAACCGCTTCCGCTACTACTTCGTCGGCGTCTGGCTGGCGGACGAGGGGCGCGGCTTCGTCACCCTCCGCGCCGGCGCCCGTCAGGGCGGCGGGAAGACCGGACGCGAGGAACTGCACATCCCCCTCGACGCGCCCGGCGTGATCGCCGAGGTCTGCCGCAGCGGCCAGCCCCGCACCGTGGCGGAGGTCTGCCCCACCTCCGAGTCCCTGCCGTTGGAGGCGTTGCCCGGACAATGCGCCGAACTGGCCTTGCCGCTGCGCATCGGGCACAAGACCATCGGCGCACTGGACATCCTGATCGAGGAACCGACCACCATGGACGCCGACGAACGGATGGTCTTGCAGACCCTGGCCGATCAGATCACCATCGCCATCCGCAACGCTCAGTTGTACGCGGCGGAGCGTAACCGCCGTCGGCTGGCCGAGTCGCTCGAGCAGACCGGGCGGGCGCTCTCCAGCAGCCTTCACCTGAGCGAGGTCCCCGCCCGCATCCTGGAACAACTGATGGCCGTGGTGCCCTACGAGCGCGGTTCGGTACTGCTGCGCCGCGGCCAGATGCTGGAGCTGGTCGCCCAGCGCGGCTTCCCAGAGGACGAACGGGCCAAAACGTTGCAGGTCGCGATCCGCGATACCGAAGAGGACGTGTTCCAGCGCATGGTGCGCGGCCTCACCCCCCTCCTGGTCGCCGACGTGACCCAGGAACCAGGCTGGCAACAGGTCGAATGGCTGCCGGTCAACCGTTCGTGGATCGGCGTGCCGCTGGTGGTCAAGGGCGCAGTCATCGGCATGATCTCGCTGACCCGCGCCGAGGCGTCCGCCTTCAGCCCCGACGATGTCCAATCGGTGCAGGCCTTCGCCGGCCAGGCCGCCATCGCCCTCGAAAATGCCCGCCTCTACGACGAGATCACCCGCTTCAACGAACAGCTCGAACAGATGGTCCAGCAACGCACCGAGGAGCTGCACAAGGCATACCGGACACTGGAACAGCTCGATCAGACCAAGACCGATTTTATTGACGTGGCCGCGCACGAGCTGCGCACGCCGCTGACGCTGGTCAAGGGCTACACCCAGGTGCTGGAGTCCTACCCAACGATCCAGAAAGATCCGGAGGTCAGGACGCTGCTGAACGGGATCATGACCGGGGCGACCCGGCTGTACGAGATCGTCAACAGCATGCTCGACGCGGCGAAGATTGACAGCGAAGTGCTGTGGGTGCATCGGGAGCCGCTGTGGCTGGCGGACACCGTGCGCTACGTGGTCAGCGAGTTCGAGACCGCGCTGCGCGAGCGCCACCTGACCCTGACCACTCGCGGCCTGGAGCGGCTGCCGATCATCCAGGGCGATCCGGGCCTGCTCTACAAGGTCTTCTACCATCTGATCGGCAACGCGATCAAGTACACACCGGACGGCGGCGCGATCACGGTGAGCGGACGCGAGGATGTGGAACTCGATGGCGCGCCAGCGGTCGAGGTGGTCGTCAGCGATACCGGCATCGGCATTGACCCCGAACACCACGAGCTGATCTTCGAGAAGTTCTACCAGACCGGCAAGGTAGACCTGCACTCTTCGGGACGGATCAAGTTCAAGGGCGGCGGGCCAGGGCTGGGGCTGGCCATCGCTCGCGGCATCGTCCTGGCCCACCAGGGCCGCATCTGGGTCGAGAGCGAGGGCCACGACGACGCCCGCTGCCCCGGCAGTCACTTCCACGTCCGTCTACCCATCCGATGAACTGGCAAGTCCCCCTGCCTCCCTGGCCGCTGGAGACGGTCCGCGCCCTGGCCGCTGCCCGTGGCGTGCGCTGCTGGCCGGTCGGCGGGGCAGTGCGCGATGCGCTGCTGGGCCACCCGATCCACGACTGGGACTTCGCTGTCGAGGACGATGCCCGCGGGTTGGCCCGCGCGGCCGCCAACGCGCTCGGCGGGGACTATTTTCCGCTGGATAATGAGCGCGATGTGGGGCGGGCAATTCTGCAACCGGACGGGCGGCGCCTGGAGCTCGACTTTACCCGCCTGCGCGGGCCGGACCTGGAGACCGACCTGCGGCTGCGCGATCTCACCATCAACGCGATGGCCGCGGGCCCGGACGGGGAGCTGATCGACCCGACAGGCGGGCTGGCCGACCTGCAGGCCCGCCTGGTGCGCGCCGTCGGCCCGCAGTCCTTCGACGACGACCCGTTGCGCATGCTGCGCGCCGTGCGCCTGGCCGCCGAGCTCGACATGCGCCTGGAGGCGAAGACCGCTGCCTGGATCATCGAACGCAGCGCCACCCTTGCCCGCTCCTCCGCCGAGCGTATCCGCGACGAGTTCGTCCGCCTCCTGGCCGCCCCAGCCGTGGCGGACCACCTCTATATCCTCGACGGCCTGACCCTGCTGACGCAGGTCATCCCGGAGATCGAGCCGCTCAAGGAGCAGCGCCAGACCCTCCCCCACCGGTACGATGTGTGGTGGCACACGCTGCAAGTGGTGGACGCGGCGGAGGCGCTGAGCGAGGTGCTGATGGGGCAGCGCCCGCGCCCGCTCTACGTGGACGCGCCGGAGCAAGCCTGGGACGACCTGGCCGCTGCGCTGGGACACCTGGCCGCGCCGGTGGCCGCCCATCTGGCTGCGGGAGCGCGGCGGACGCTGCTGCGCCTGGCCGCGCTCGCCCATGACCTGGGCAAACCGATTACCTGTACGGAGGACGAGCAGGGACAGTTGCATTTCTACACCCACGAGCGGGTGGGGGCGGAGATGATCGCAGCGCGGCTACACGCACTGCGCTTCAGCCGCGCCGACGCGGAACGGGTGGAGACGATGGTCGCCGCGCATATGCGCCCGGCCCACCTGGCCCAGGCCGGGCAACCGGTCACCCGCCGCGCCGTCTACCACTTCTTCCGCGACCTAGGAAGCGCCGGCGTGGAGGTAGTATTGCTCGCCGTGGTCGATCACCTGGGGGTTTGGGGGCCGAACCTGCAACCGCAGCGCTGGGAATCGTTGCTGGAGACGGCGCGGACGCTGCTGGGCCATTACTTCGAGCAGCCCGCGGAGGCGGTCGCGCCGCCGCCGCTGTTGACGGGCAAGGATCTGATTCAAGAACTGGGACTGCGCCCTGGTCCGCGCATCGGCAGGTTGCTGGAGGCGTTGCGCGAGGCCCAGGCGGCAGGCGAGGTGCACACCCGCGACGAAGCGCTCGCGCTGGCCCGCTCCCTGGTGTAGGGCGACCCTCCGTGGCCGCCCCCTCCGGACCTGCTACCTTAATCGCGCGCGGCGGGCAAGCAGCAGGCCCACAACTACCCCCAGGCCCACCACGAGCAGCGCCACCGGGAAAGTACCGGTGGAGAGCATGCGCACCAGGGGCGGCGGCGTGGGCGTGGGGGTCGGCGTGGCCGTCGGCGTCGGGGTCGGCGTCGGCGTGGGCGTAGGGGTGGGAGTGGCCGTCGCCGTGGGCGTGGCGGTGGGCGTGGCCGTCGGCGTGGCGGTCGGGGTCACGCCGCCGGCGGGCGTGGCCGCCACCGCCTGCGGCGACACCGTCCCCACCACCCACGGCTGCCCGGGCTCGCCCACCCCACTCTCCACCAGCAGCAGCGTCGGCCCGCCGATGATGCAGGCTGGGTGCGATACCCCGCACTCCGCCCGTTCCTGGGGACAGCGGGCAGCGGGCAGCGTCACCAGGTAGCGCCCCTCGACAGGTTGCAACGTCTGTATTTCCCCTGTCTGGGCCACCCACAGCCCCTCGCCAGCCAGCGCCGGCAGCGCCAGCGTCACCGTCGTCGCCGTGCGCGCCCACAGCACGCGGGTCGTCTCCCCGCCGCGCGCCAGCGTCACTTGGTAGAAGAGCGGCTCCGCCAACGCGCGGGCCGACTCCATTCCGGCATAATACGTCGCGGCCAGCCGGAAGGCGTCGAAAGCCGGGCGGCGGCTGTGATCGGGCCGCAACACCCCGAACGGCTCCCCGCCGGGGGCCAGATCCCAGTCCACCCAGCGGTAGACCGCCACCCGCTCCGCTCCGCTGGCCAGCGCCAGGGCAAACGATTGGAGCAGGAAGGACGCCTGCTCGTCCAGGGTCACTGACCAGCAGGGCCGCACGACCGGCCACAGCGGATCGGCATCGGGCGAGGCGTTCGTTTCATTGACCCAGATGGGCTTGTCCATCCCATAGGCCCGCAACGCGGCGCGGGCCTCATTGACGATGAACGGCACCGAGTCGGTCTGGAAATAAATGTGCAGCGAGACGATGTCGAAGTAGTAACCGTTCGCCGGGCCGCTGGGGTCCTGCGCCGCCACGGCCAGGAAGCGGCCCAGGTAGGTCGGGTCGTGGTGATAGGTCAGGCCGGCCAGGTGGATGACCGCGTCGGGGTTGGCCTGATGGGCGGCCAGGGACGCCACCTGCACCAGCCGATAGTACTGCTCGACCGAACCGCACCACTCGGCTCCATAGGTCTCCGGCGCAATATCCGGCTCGTTCCAGATGACCCAGTGATGGATGCGCCCGGCGTACTGCCCCACCACCCGGCGGACGAACGTCGCCCACAGGTTGCCCGGATCATCCACCGGCAGTTCCAGCCCGCGGGGAACGCCGCAGCCAGGCGGGCCGTCGGTGGCCCAGGCCGGGGTGTGCTTGAGCACGCCGACCACCTCCCGTCCGGCCGCGGCGGCCTGGACCAGCCACACGTCATTGACGTGGTAGGGGTTCCACTCCTGCGGGCCGGTGGGTTGCAACTCCGACCAGTAGAAGAGGACGCGCTCCCACCCCACCCCCGCCTCGACCGCCGCCGCCGGATCCCAGAACGCCTCCACGGCCCCGAAACGCGGATCCGGGGAAGAAATGTCTGAACAATGACCAATGAACAATGGGGACAGGAACGATAAGGGAATGAACACCAAAACCATGAGCCAGAAGCGATAGCCATTCATTGTTCATTGGTAACTGCCTACCGTCCGCGGCGCTGAGCCCTCACCCCACCCCCTACCCCCGCCCCTCTCCCGCCCGGCGGGAGAGGGG
>DAOTYW010000078.1:0-25333 GCA_034434755.1 Anaerolineae bacterium
GAGCCGGAGGCAGCGGCGCAACTGGCCCAGGCGATCGGTTCGGAACTGCGCCTGCTCGACCAGGAGATCGGCAAGCTGATCACGTATGCCGGGCCGGAGCGGGCGGTCACCGCCGCCGATGTGGCCCGGCTGGTGCCATACGCGCAGCAGGCGGTGATCTTCGACCTGGTAGACGCGCTGGGCCAGCGCGACGGGCGGACGGCGACCACGACGTTGCAGCGGTTGCTGAATGACGGCCAGGAGCCAATGGGCATCCTGGGGATGATCATCCGTCAGTTCCGCCTGCTCATCCAGACGAAGGAGCTGGCCGAGGCAGGGGAGAACGCGGCCAGCGTGGCCCGCATCCTGGGCCTGCACCCCTTCCCGGCCGGGAAACTGCACCGCCAGGCGGCCAACTTCACCGCCGCGCAACTGGAGCAGGTCTACCGCCGCCTGCTGGAGACTGACCTGCAGATCAAGGGCGGGGAACTGACGCCTGAGGCGGCGCTGGAGCTGCTGGTCGCCGGCCTGACAGGGTGACGGGGTGACGGGGTGACGCGGTGATGGGGTGACGGGGTGACGGGGTGATTCTCCGTGTCTCCGTGTCTCCGTGTCTCCGTGTCTCCGTGTCTCCGTGTCTCCGTGTCTCCGTGTCTCCGCGTCTCCGTGTCTCCGTGTCTCCGCGTCTCCGCGTCTCCGTGTCTCCGCGTCACCGTGTCTCCTAGTGCAGGTACGCCGCGCTCTGGGTGAACAGCACGTCGTCGGGGGCCAAGGCGGCGGCTTGGTCTACGTCCGCGGCCACGACCGGGTCGGTGGGATTGACCAGATAGCGGGCCCAGCCGCGCAGGAAATAGGCCGCGGCCAGGTCGGGATGGATTGCCAGGGCGGCGTTGGCGCTGTTGATGATGTACTGGCTCATCGTGCTCTCCCACGACTCCGCCGGCGTGCCGACGATGAGTGGTGAATCGGGAGAGAAGATCTGCGCTGGCGTGAAGGAACGCATCAGGTCGACCGCCGCCGCGTAGTCGCCGTAGAAGACGTTGCTTAGGATCGGGTACGGGCTGGAAAGGGCATCCTGCTCGCGGGCCGAAGCGTGGAGGGCGATCAGCCCGGCGTCCCAGTCCAGCGTCCAGGCGTCGCTTTCCGGGTACTGAGGGAGCAGCGCCTCGGCCTGGGTGATCAGATCGAGCGCCTCCGCCCACAGGCCGGCCTCGGCGGCGGCTACAGCAGGGTTGACCAGGTCGCGCATCGGCTGCGGCTGGCCCATCAGGAACGGTTGGAGGGTGGCTTCCATGATCTGCTGGTTGGGCGCATTCCAGTAGTACACCTGGTACTGGGCGAAGCGCACGCCGCAAGCGTAGCAGAAGACGTAGTAGTCGGAAGCGTCAATCACCACGTCCAGCACGCCGTCGCCGTTGACATCGGCCAGCCAGCCGTTGCCGGGGCTGGCCCCGAAGGCGGCGACGTCGGCGGCCAGGGCCGTGCCGTCGAAGCTGAGCAGGTGGTACGTGCCGCCGTGGGCTCCCGCGCCGCCCTGGACCTCGATCCAGATCCGTTCGGGCACGATCAGCGCCTGGTTGACGTAGGCCTGGTCAATGTAATCGGGCTGGACCGGATTCGCGCCAGCGCTATCCAGTTCGAGGCGGGCTAGCTCCTGCCAACCGGCGCTGTACGTGTAGATAGCGACAAAGTGGCTGAGAAGTGGACTGAGCGACCAGTTGCGCATGCCGTAGCTGTAGACGGCCCACAGTGGCGGGTTGCCGGGCTGGACGGTGAGGGGCAGTACGCCGATCCCGGCGAAGGCATCGGTGGGCAGGCCGGCCTGGACGAGGGCGATCAGCTCGCTGGTATCCGGCGAGGCCCCGCCGGGGGCGCACTCGCCGCGGAAGTAGGCCCACTCCTCGCACTCGGAACCGTCGGGGAAGAGGCAGTAACCGCTCTGGCTGCCGTCGGCGGCGGTGCGGATCTCCAGTTGGCCGCCGTGCTCCTGGCAGTAGACGGAGGCCGGGTTGGGCATGCCGGCGCCGCCGGGGGCGCATTCGCCGCGGTAGTAAGCCCACTCTTCACATTCAGAGCCGTTGGAGAAGATGCAGTAGCCGGTCTGGCTGCCGTCGGCGGCAGTGCGGATCTCCGATTGGCCGCCTCGGGCCACGCAGAACTCCGCGGCCGGGTTGGGCATGTTGGCCTCTGGGGTGATCGTGGCCGTGGGCAGTGCGCAGCCCAGCAGGACCAGCAGGGCGGCGATGGTCAGGCCGGCAATTCGTTTGGCGTTCATCGTTTTTCCCTCCTTGCTTCTATCTTGTGTAAACCCCCTGCGGGTCCAGCTCCTCGCGCAGCAGGCGTAGCTCATCAGGGGTAGGGGGTTCTGTGTATAGGACGTCGGCGGCCAGCTTCAGTTCCCAATCCACGCCGGCCTGTACTTCGGCCAATTCGACGCCGGGGTGGAGGCTGGCGAGGGTCATCTCGCCGGTGGAGGGATCGAAGGTGAAGATGCACTTATCGGTGACGACCAGTTGTGGGCCGCGTCCCGGCATGCCGAGTTCGGCGCGTTTGGCGACCCCGCCGAGGTGACCGGGGCTGGTGACGAAGTCGAGGCGGTTGACGAAGGCGCGCCGGCCCAGGCGCATGATGATGAATATTCGCTGGGCGTGGATGGCGATCTCGCAGGCCCCGCCGCTGCCGGGCAGGCGCACCTTCGGTTTCGCGTAGTCACCTATGACTGTCGTGTTCAAACTTCCCAAGCGGTCAATCTGTGCCCCACCCAGAAAAGCGACCTCGACGCGCCCGCCCTGCAGGTAGAGCCCGAACAGGTCGGCCATGGAGCAGACGGAGGTAGCGCCGCTGACCAGTGTCGGGTCGCCGATGGAGAGGGGCAGGCGGGCGGGGCGGGCACCGTAGACGCCGCTCTCGTAGATCAGCTCCAGGTCGGGCGCCACCGTGCGCCGGGCCAGGTTGCAGGCAATGTTGGGCAGGCCCACGCCGACGAATACACCGCGCACCCCGGCCAGCGCCCGCGCGGCGGTGACGATCATCATTTCGGATGGCGTGTAGTCTATCATACCTTGCTCCTCTCTGGTGACGCGGTGACACGGTGAGGGGGTGACACGGTGACGCGGAGACGCGGTGACACGGTGAGGGGGTGACGCGGTGACACGGTGACACGGTGACGGGGATGAATCTCCGCGTCTCCGTGTCTCCGCGTCACCGCGTCTCCCCGTCTCCGCGTCACCGCGTCTCCGCGTCACCGTGTCACGCATACCGTCCGTAATTCACCGCTCCCGAAAGCGCCTTGCCCACCGCCAGTCGTTGCCACGTCTCATGGCCCATCTTTTCCACGTATTCCGCCCGGTCGCGCACGCCCAGCACCCACTCGTCCAACCAGGCGCGGGTGGGGGCTTCCTCGCGGCTCAGCTCGTCCCAACGCAGGTAGAAATCGTTGTCGCGGTCGTAGTAGCCCTGGGCGTAGGAGGGGTGCGCACCGTAGGGTTCGTGGACCACCGCGTCTACGATCAGGGCCGGGATGAGCGTCCGGTTGGGGTCGGCGCGGATCACTGCCTCGTCCACGATTTCCTCGACGACGACGATGACCCGTTGGGCGGCGAAAGCAGCTTCCTTTTGTGCGCCCAGCAGGCCCCACAGTTGGGTATTGCCATTCGCGTCGGCGCGCTGGGCGTGGATGATGGCCACATCGGGATTGAGCGGCGGGACGACGGCGATCCGCCCATCCCCATAGGGGCTGTCCACGAAACGGATGCGTGGGTTGACAGCCGGCAGGTCGCTGGCGGTGTAGGAGCGCAGAGGGAAGAACGGCAGGTGGTAGGCCCCGGCCGTGTACCGCCCGACCATGCCGAAGTGCGAGTACTCCTCGATCTCCAGCGGCGCAGGGATACCTTTCTCCACCGCGCGGCGGATGGCGTGGAGGGAGCCGACGCCGGGGTTGCCCAGGTAGGAGAAGACCAGCTTGCGCGCGCAGCCGGCAGCGACCATCTGATCGTAGACCAGGTCAGGGGTCATCCGGCAGAGAGTCAGCTCGCGGCGGCCCTGGCGGATGATCTCGTGCCCGGCGGCGAAGCAGATGCAGGCGGTAAAACCCTCGATCGCCACTGTGTCGCCGTCGTGGACGTGCGCCGCAATCGCCTCACGCATACTGACCAGCTTCATTCCCCTTTCCCTCCCCATCACGTCTCACGTCTCACGTTTCACGTCTCACGTTTCACGTCTCACGTTTCACGTCTCACGTTTCACGCCTCACGTTTCACACCCGCCCCTCCACCTCCGCCAGCGCTTCGGCGAAGATACGGAAGGCGGTATCTGCTTCTTCCTCGGTGATGATCAGCGGCGGGGAGAAGCGGATGCTGTTCGAGCCGCAGGGGAGGACCATCAGCCCGCGCTTGAAGCACGCCAGCATCACCTCGTCGGTCTCCTGGCGCGCCTTTTCCTTGCTCTGCTTGTCCTTGACCAGCTCCACGCCGATCATCAGCCCCCGTCCGCGCACGTCGCCGATCAAGCGGCTCTCGGCGGCCAGGTCGCGCAGATTGTCCATCAACCGGTTGCCGACACGGGTGGCGTTGTCCATCAGCTTCTCTTCCTCGATCACGTCCAGTGTCGCCTGGGCAGCGGCGCAGCAGACCGGGTTGCCGCCGTAGGTGCTGCCGTGCGCGCCGGCCGGCCAGGACATGACGTCCTCGCGGGCGATCATCGCCGAGATGGGCATCCCCGACCCCAGCGCCTTGGCCGAGCAGAGGATGTCCGGCTCGACTCCCCAGTGCTCGATGGCGAACATCTTGCCGGTGCGGGCGATGCCGGACTGCACCTCATCGTCTACCAGCAGGATGCCGTGCTGGTCGCACAGGCTACGCAGGCGGGCCAGCCAGCCGTCCGGTGGGACGATGTAGCCGCCCTCGCCCTGGATCGGCTCAACGAAGATCGCCGCCACCTCGTCGGGGGCGATGGTCTTGCCCAGGACGGTGTGCTCGATGTAGTCCACGCAGGCCAGGTCGCACGCTGGGTAGGTCTGGTTGAAAGTGCAGCGGTAGCAGTAGGCGTAGGGGACGTGGGTGACGGCGGGGAGCAACGGGCCGAAGCCGCGATGGTAGACCGGCTTGCTGGCGGTCAGGGAGACCGCGCCCATCGTCCGTCCGTGGAACGCGCCGAAGAAAGCGAGCACGTGCGGGCGGCCGGTGTGATGGCGGGCCAGCTTGAGCGCCGCCTCGACCGCCTCGGCGCCGGAGTTACCCAGGAAAGCGCGCTTGGGCGAGGGGCCAGGGGCCAGGCGGGCCAGCCGTTCGGCCAGACCGATGTACTGCGGATCGTAGAAGTCCGCCGCACAGATGTGCAGCAACTGGGCGGCTTGCTCCTGGATCGCCTGCACCACTCGCGGGTGGCAGTGGCCGGTCGAACAGACGGCGATGCCGGCGGCGAAGTCGAGGAAACGGTTGCCGTCTACATCCTCGACGACCGCCCCCCGCGCGCGCTGGACGGCCAGCGGGTAGGCATGGGGCAGCGACGGGCTGACAGCACGGTCGTTGCGCGCCACGACGGCCTGGGCCTGCGGGCCCGGCAGCGGGGTCGCTAGGTATGGAACATGGTAGTTGAGCATAGTCATTCTCCCTTCGGCCCTCGTCCGATTGGCTTCTCGTTTCAGGTCGAGAAGGTCTGGACGGGGGGATTCGAATCACGATTCACTATGCCTATTGTAGCACAATTTTCAACGCCAGACAAGAGCGAGAACGCGATTTTCGTGGGTTGACTTGACCTTTGCTTCGATTTGTGCTATCATCGCCATCGCCTCTATAATTACGGGTATCTAACCGACTTCGTGCCCGTAGCGAGATTTCGGAATACACTCTGGAGGGACCATGGACGAGTTATTTCGGGCGATGGCGCAGAGCGTCATAGACGGCGAAGTGGAGGATGCCGAAAGGCTGGCCCGCGCGGCGATCGAGCAGGGGATAGACCCCCTGGAGGTGATCAACCGTGGCTTCGTCGCCGGCGTGGATGTGGTGGGGGAGCAGTACGCTGCCGGCGAGATGTTCCTGCCCGATCTGGTGCTGGCCGGCGAGGTGATGAAGGCTGCCGTGGCGTTGCTGGAACCGGAGATGCGCCGTCGTGGCACTGCCCGCCGCACGCTGGGCCGGGTGGTCATCGGCACCGTCGAGGGCGATATCCACGAGATCGGCAAGACACTGGTGGCGACGATGCTGGCCGCCAACGGGTTCGAGGTGCACGACCTGGGCGTGGACGTGGCGGTGACGAAGTTCGTCGAGGTGGCCCGTCAGGTGAATGCCGATCTGGTCGGTGTGAGCGCGCTGCTGACGACGACGATGGTGCGCCAGCGCGACGTGATCGAGGCGCTGAAGGATGCCGGCCTGCGTCCACGGGTGAAGGTCATGGTCGGCGGCGCGCCGGTGACCCGCGCCTGGGCGGACGAGATCGGCGCGGACGGCTACAGCGAGGACGCCATCGGCGCGGTGGCCGTGGCCAAGCAGCTCGTCGGCGCGTGAGGTGTTCACGATGGCTCGCCCTATCCAATCCGTCACCAATCCCCGCCTGCGCCTGGACATCCTCAGCGCGGAGGACGTGCGTCGCATCCACACGGCCACGCTGGACGTGATCGAATCGGTGGGCGTGCGCTTCCCCTCCGCCCGCGCCCTCGACATCTGGGAAGCCCACGGCGCGATGGTGGACCGCCAGACGATGATCGTCCGTGCCCCCGGTCACCTGATCGAGGAGGCGTTGCAGAAAGCCCCGCCGGTTTACACCCTGGCTGCCCGCGACCCGGCGCAGGATCTGCCGCTGGACGGCAACCACGTCTACGTCGGCACCGACGGCTGCGGCGTGCAGGTGCTCGATCTTCGGACGGGCGAGTTGCGTCGCTCGTGTCTGCAGGATGTGGCCGACATCGCCCGCCTGGGCGATTGCGTCGAACAGGTCGCCTTCCACTGGGTCGCCGTGTCGGCGCAGGACTGCCCGCCGGAGACGCGCGGGCTGCACGAGTTGCGCGCCATCTGGGAGAACTCCACCAAGCACGCGCAGACCGAGAGCATCTACTCCGCCCACGAGGCCCGCGCGGCAGTGGAGATGGCGGCGGCGATCGCCGGCGGCCGCGCAGCGCTGCGGGCACGACCGGTGTTATCCATTATGCAATGCACCACCCCGCCGCTGGGACAGGATGGCGGGAGCGTGGAGGCGGCGCTGATCGGCGCCGAGGCCGGGCTGCCGGTGGGCTTCATGACCATGACCTCCTGCGCCTCCACCGCCCCGGCGACGCTGGCCGGTAACCTGGTCGTCGGCAACGCCGAGGTCATCAGCGCCCTGGCGCTGATCGAACTGGCCTGCCCAGGCGCGCCGGTCTTCTACGCCGCCGCGCAGACGGCGATGGACCTGCGCACGGGCGGCTACACCGGCGGCGGGCCGGAGGACTTCCTGTTCGGCGCGGCGACAAACGTGCTCGCCGATTTCTACAACGTGCCGCTCTCGATGGGCTCGTTCGCCACCGGCGCGAAGGAACCAAACTGGCAGGCCGGGCTGGAGAATAGCCTGTCAACTTTTATGGCTTCGATCGTGATGTCCGATATGCTGCTGGGCGTGGGACTGCTCCACGGCAGCCGTATCTGGTCATACGAGCAGATGCTGCTGGACTGCGAGATTTTCGACATCGTCTGCAAGATGATGCAGGGGATCGTTGTGGATGACGAGACGCTGGCCCTCGACGCGATCCGCGCCGTGGGGCCGGGCGGTAACTTCCTGGCCCAGAAGCATACCAAGCAGCACATGCGCGAGCTGTGGTTGCCGCGCTACCTGGACCGCCGCCCCTACGAGGTCTGGGCGGAGAAGCGCGACGGGGCGCGGGAGTGGGCGCGGGCGCGGGCGCAGGAGATCCTCGCCACCCACCAGCCCGTCCCGCTCGACCCGGCGCTCTCGGCAGAACTGGAGCGCATCATTCACGCCACACGGGCCACGTAACACGCAACACACAACACGTTTCGAGTGAGGTGAACAGCTCATGGTACAAACGACTCCACCGCCCCCCTGGCAGGACATCCCCTGGGAGAAGTGGGAAGACTGGCGCTGGCAGATCGCCCACCGGATCACGACAGTCGAGGAACTGGGACGGGTCATCCATCTGACCGATGCGGAGAAGGCGGTCATCACGCACTCGTTGAACACACTGCGCATGGCCATCACTCCGTACTATGCCAGCTTGATGGACCCGGACGACCCGCGCTGTCCGATCCGCATGCGCGCCGTGCCGACGGTGGCCGAGACGCACGTCAGTCGGGAGGATATGCGCGACCCGCTGCACGAGGACGCCGATTCGCCCACCCCTGGCCTGACCCATCGCTATCCCGACCGTGTGCTGTTGCTGGTCACCGACCAGTGCTCGATGTACTGTCGCCACTGCACCCGCCGTCGCTACGCGGGCGAAGCCGACCGACCGCGTTCCCAAAAGGAAATTGACGACGCGATCGCTTACATCCGCCAGACGCGCGGCGTGCGCGATGTGTTGCTCAGCGGGGGCGATCCGTTCACCCTCTCCACCGATCGCTTGGAGTATATCGTCGCCCGGCTGCGCGAGATCCCCCACGTCGAGATCGTCCGCTATGGCACCTCCACGCCGGCCGTGCTGCCGCAACGCATCACCGAAGAGTTGGTGGCGATGCTGAAGAAGTATCAACCGGTCTGGATCAATGTGCACTTCAATCATCCCAAGGAGATCACCCCCCGCGCGCGCCAGGCGCTGGCGATGCTGGCCGACGGCGGCTTTGCCCTCGGCAACCAGACGACGCTGCTGCGCGGGGTCAACGACTGCCCGTACCTAATGAAAGAGCTGTGTCAGCGGCTGGTCGAGAATCGCGTCCGCCCGTACCGGCTCTTCCAGTGCGACCTCTCGGAGGGGATCGCTCACTTCCGCACCTCCATCGCCCGCGGGTTGGAGATCATGGAGCACCTGACCGGCCACACGACCGGCTTCGCCATTCCCGAATACACGGTGGACCTGCCGGGCGGCGGGGGCAAGGTGCCGGTCAATCCGCGCTACATGATCGCCTGGGGCGACCGGACGGTGATCTTTCGCAACTACGAAGGGGTCATGGCGCGCTACGTTGAACCAGAGGATACGCACCCACTGGATTGTCCCACGGGCTGTCACATCTGCGAGGAGCGCAGGGAGCGCGGCCTGGACCAACCCAAAGTCGGCCTGGAACGGCTGCTCAGCGGCGGCGAGGTGAGCCTGGAACCGTGCTACCTGCCGCGGCGGGAGCGGAAGATGGGGGGTGGGGTGACGCGGTGACGCGGGGGACGCGGGGACGGGGGGACACGGAGACGCGGGGACACGGAGACGCGGGGCAATGGAAACAATTTTGAGGGGACGTGGGAGGGCGGTGGCGATCGGGCCATATCGGCCGACGGTGCTGATCGGCGAGCGGATCAACCCAACCGGCAAGAAGCGCTTGGCCGCTGCGCTGGCCGTCGGTGACCTGGAGATCGTCCGCCAGGAGGCGCTGACCCAGGTAGCTGCCGGCGCGGATGTGCTGGACATCAACGTCGGCGCAGCGGGGGTGGACGAGGTGCGCCTGCTGCCCGCCGCCGTCCGCCTGGTGCTGGAGACGGTGGATGTGCCGTTGTGCATTGACAGCGCCAACCCTGCTGCCCTGCGCGCCGCCCTGGAGACCCATCGTGAGCTGTTGCCGGAGGGCAGGCCGCTGGTCAACTCGGTCAACGGCGAGGAGGCCCGCCTGGCGGCCGTGCTGCCGCTGGTCGCCGAGCACGGGGCGGCGGTCATCGGCCTGACGATGGACGACGAGGGCATCCCACCCACGGCGGAGGGACGGCTGGCGGTGGCGCGCAGGATCGTTGCCCGCGCCGAGGCGGCCGGCATCCCCCGCGCGGACGTGATCATGGACTGCCTGGCGCTGACCGTCGGCGCCGACTGGCACGCCGGCCAGGTCGCCCTGGAGGCGATCCGCGCCGTGCGACGAGAGTTGGGCGTCAACCTGACCCTGGGGGTCAGCAACGTCTCCTTCGGCCTGCCGGAGCGGGAGGTGGTCAACGGGGCGTTCCTGGCGCTGGCGATTCAGAGCGGCGTCAACTGCCCAATCGTGGACGCGGCGCAGGTTCGTCCGCTGATCCTGGCGACCGATCTGCTGCTGGGCCGCGATCCCTACGCCGGCCGCTACATTCGGGCCTACAAGAAGCGAGCGAAGGGGTGAGGATTCAGATCAAGCTGCTGGCGACCTATCGCCAGTACCTGCCGCTGGACAGCACTGGCTCGTCTTACGACGTGGAAGTGCCGCCTGGCACCCGTGTGGACGACTTGCTCCTGCAGCTTCCCGTCCCGTCCGATGGGAGCGTGGTGCTGGTCAACGGGCGAGGTCCCCAGCCAGGACAGGTTCTGCAGGAGGGTGACGTGGTCTGTCTGTTTCCGGCGATCGCGGGGGGGTGATGGGGAGACACGGAGACGGGGAGACGCGGGGACGCGGAGACGCGGAGACACGGAGACGGGGAGACGCGGGGACGCGGAGAGGGGGAGATTCACCGCGTCACCGTGTCACCGTGTCACCGTGTCACCCCGTCACCGTGTCACCGTGTCACCCCGTCACCGTGTCACCGCGTCACCCCATCTGGATCAGGAGGTAAGCGACAATGCATGGTTGGAACGGCAAGCTGCTGCGAGTGAACCTGACGACGGGCAAGGTTTCGGTGGAGGATGTTGACCCCGATACGGCGAAGGATTACATCGGCGGGCGCGGCTGGGCGATCCGTTACCTGTACGATGAGGTGGACGCCGGGGCCGATCCGCTCGCGCCGGAGAACAGGCTCATCTTCGCCACCGGCCCGCTGACGGCGACCCTCGCCCCCACGGGCAACCGCTACATGGTCATCACCAAGTCGCCGCTGACCGGTGCGCTCTCCTGCGCCAACGCCGGCGGCTTCTTCCCCGCCGAGATGAAGCGCACCGGCTTCGACATGTTCATCTTCGAGGGCAAATCCGAGCGGCCGGTCTACCTGTGGGTGCACGACGGCCACGCCGAGCTGCGTCCGGCGGAGCACCTGTGGGGGTTGGACACCCACCAGACCGAGGACGCCGTCCGCGCCGCGACCGACCCACGGGCGCGGGTGGCCTGCATCGGCCCGGCGGGGGAGCGGCTGGCGCGCATCGCGGCGATCATCAACGACAAACACCGCGCCGCGGCCCGCTCTGGCGTCGGCGCGGTGATGGGCTCCAAGAACCTCAAGGCGGTCGCCGTGCGCGGCACCCGCCCGGTGTCCATTGCTCATCGCGAGGCGATGAACGCGCTCTGTTTCCAGGTGCGCGATGAGGTGCGCGAGGCCGTGCGGGCCGGCTCGGCCCTGCGCGTCTACGGCACCGCCTACGTCCCGTCGGTCACCAACGAAGTGGGCATCCTGCCGACGCGCAACTTCCAGAGCGGCGTCTTTGCCGGCGTCGAATCCATCTCCGGCCCGGCGCTACGCGAGAATTACCTCATCCGCCCCAAGGCCTGTTTCGGCTGCCCGATCGCCTGCGGGCGGCTGACCCGCGTGGACGACCCCATCTACGGCGGCGAGGGCGAGGGGCCGGAGTACGAGACGCTGGCCGCGCTGGGCTCCAGTTGCGGCGTGGACAACCTGGCGGCAGTGACCCGGGCCAACTACCTCTGCAACGAGCTGGGGCTGGACACCATCTCCGCCGGCGTGACCATCTCCTGTGCGATGGAGCTATCCGAGCGGGGGCTGCTGCCGGAGGCCGACTCCGGCGGCCCGCTGCGCTTCGGCGACGCCGAAGCGATGGTGCGGCTGGTGCGCCAGGCCGGGCGGCGCGAGGGCTTCGGCGACCGGATCGCCGAGGGCAGCTACCGCCTCGCCTCCCACTACGGTCACCCCGAATACTCCATCACCGCCAAGAAACTGGAGTTCCCCGGCTACGACCCGCGCGGGGCGAAGGGCATGGGGCTGCTGTACGCCACCTCCAACATCGGCGCGTCGCACATGCGCGGCGACCTGGCCTACATGGAGGTCTTCGGCGTGCCGTGGAAGCTCGACCCGCTGGCCACCGAGGGCAAGGCGCAGGCGATCTGTCACTTCGAGGACCTGTTTGCTATCATTGACGCGGCGGGCCTGTGCGTCTTCCTGTCCATCCGCTACCTGTGCGACCCGACGCTGGAGGTGCGCCCGACGCGGCTGACCGAACTGCTCAACCATGCCACCGGCGTCGGTTACACGGTGGACAGCCTGCTGCAGGCTGGCGAGCGGGTCTACAACTTGGAGCGCATGTTCCTGCTGCGGGCCGGTTTCACCCGCGCCGACGACACGCTGCCGCCGCGCATGCTGGCCGAACCGATGCCCGAGGGCGCGGCGAAGGGTCACGTGGCCGACCTGGAGCAGATGCTGCCGGAGTATTATCGGCTGCGCGGCTGGGACGAGCAGGGCGTGCCGACTCCGCAGAAACTGGAGCAGTTGGGACTGACGAAGCAGGACGGGCTGTAGTCGCCCGTCCTGCCAGGCAGAGTTGAACCTACTGGACCATGTGGCAGGCGACGAAGTGCCCGCCGCTGACGTCCCGCCACAGCGGCTCTTTCTCCGCGCAGATCTCCTGAGCCTTGAAACAGCGGGTGCGGAAGCGACAGCCGGAGGGCGGGTTGATCGGGCTGGGCACATCACCTTCCAGAAGGATGCGCTGTCGCCGACGTTCCACCTGTGGATCGGGCACCGGCACAGCGGAGAGGAGCGCCTGGGCGTAGGGGTGGAGCGGGTGCTCGTACAGCTCGTCCTTCTGGGCCAGCTCGACGATGACCCCCAGGTACATCACTGCCACCCGGTCGCAGATGTGACGTACCATGCTCAGGTCGTGGGCGACGAACAGGTAGGTCAGTCCCAACTGCTCCTGCAGCTCCTCCAACAGGTTGACCACCTGGGCCTGGATGGAGACATCGAGGGCGGCGATCGGCTCGTCGCAGATGATGAACTCCGGGTTGGAGGCCAGGGCGCGGGCGATGCCGATGCGCTGGCGTTGCCCGCCGGAGAACTCGTGCGGGTAACGGTTGATGAAACGGGGGTTGAGCCGTACCAGGTGCAGCAGTTCCTGCGCCCGTTCGATCTGCTCCTTGCCGGTGGCTAGCTTGTGTACCCGCAGCGGTTCGCTGATGATGCGGAAGATGGACATGCGTGGGTTGAGCGAAGCGTAGGGATCCTGGAAGATCATCTGCATCCGCCGGCGCATGTGCCGTAGCGCTTCCCCCTTCAAGCGGGACAGGTCAACCCCATCGAACAGCACCCGTCCGGCGGTTGGACGGTAGAGTTGGATGATCGTTCGCCCGACGGTGGTCTTACCGCAGCCGCTCTCTCCCACCAGACCGAGCGTCTCGCCTCTGTAGATGTCGAAGGTGACGCCGTCCACGGCGCGCACGGCGCCGACCTGCCGTTGGATGATGACCCCGCGCGTGATCGGGAAGTGCTTTTTCAGCCGTTCGACCTGTACCAATACCGGCGCCTCGTTCATCGCTCCCTCCCTGTGGTGATGTCTACCCAGCAAGCGACCTCGTGATCGGGCGCCACGCGCGTCAGCGAGGGGTTCTCGTGGCGGCAGCGTTCGACGGCGAAGGTGCAGCGCGGGACGAATGGACAGCCCGACGGCAGCCGCAGCAGGTCGGGGGGCATGCCGGGGATGGTGGCCAGTTTCTCGTGGCTGCTGCGATCCACCCGCGGCACCGACTTGAGCAGCGCCAGGGTATAGGGGTGCAGTGGGCGGGCATAGATATCGTCCACGCTGGCTTTCTCGACGATGAAGCCGGCGTACATCACCAACACCCGCTCCGCCAGGCCGGCGACGATGCCCAGGTCGTGGGTGATCCAGATGATGGCCATCTTTAGCCGGTCGCGCAGGTCCTTGACCAGGTCGAGGATCTGCGCCTGGATGGTCACGTCGAGAGCGGTGGTCGGTTCGTCAGCGATGAGCAGGTTCGGCGTGCAGGCCAGGGCCATGGCGATCATCGCCCGCTGGCGCATCCCGCCGGAGAACTGATGCGGGTAATCGCGAATGCGCTCGTCCGGCTGGGGGATACCGACCATGTCCAGCAGTTCGATGGCCCGTCGGGCTGCCGCTTCCTGGGACATTCCCAGGTGGAGGGTCAGCGCCTCGGTGATCTGACGTCCGATGGTCAGTACCGGGTTGAAGGCAGTCATCGGATCTTGGAAGACCATAGCGATCTCCTTGCCACGGATGCGCTGCATTTCCGCCTCGCTCAGCGTTAGCAGGTCCTGGCCCTGGTAGAGGATCTGCCCGGCGGCAATCCGGCCGGGTGGTTGGGGGATCAGGCGCATGGCGGCCAGAACGCTGACGCTCTTGCCGCAGCCGCTCTCACCGACGATGCCGAGGGTGTTTCCCTCTTCCAGTGTGTAGGAGATGCCGTTGACGGCGTGAACGACGCCGTCCAGGGTGTCGAATTGCACGGTCAGGTTGCGGATTTCCAGCAGGTGGGCCATGCTCTCCCTCCTACTTCGCCAGCGCGCGCGGGTCGAGGGCGTCGCGCAACCCGTCCCCGACGAAGTTGATGCTCAGCACCGTCAGCACGATGAATAGGCCGGGGAAGATCCACAGCCAGGGGGCTGATTCGACATAGTTGTACGCGCCCTCCAGCATGTTCCCCCAGGTCGCCGTGGGCGGCTGCACGCCGAGGCCCAGGAAGCTGATGTAGGCCTCAGTAGTGATCGCGTTGGCGATGCTCAGCGTCGCCGAGACGACGATCGGCGCGATGCTGTTGGGCAGGATATGGGAGAGGATGATCTGGAAGTTGTTGGTGCCGGTGGCCCGCGCGGCCAGGATGTATTCCCGTTCCTTGATGGAGAGGAACTCCGCACGGACGATGCGGGCCAGGTACATCCAACTGGTGGCGCCGATGATGAGCACGATCACGATCACGCTGCCGCTGAAGGTGCGCCCGAGCAGGGTGATGTTGGTGATCTCGCCGGCGTAGAACTTCGCCATCACCAGGAGGAGGAAAATCTGCGGGATGACCAGGAATGCTTCGGTGACGCGCATGAGGATACTGTCCAGGAGACCGCCGTAGTAGCCAGCCAGCGCGCCGACGGTGATGCCGATGATCACCTCGACGACCATGGCCGACAGGCCGATCAGCAGGGAGATCTGTCCGCCGTAGATCGTGCGTGCCAGCACATCCCGCCCGACCGTGTCGGTGCCGAAGGGGTGGGCGGCGGAAGGGGCCTGGAGGCGGATGGATGTGTCGGTATGGTTGCTGTAGGCTTCGCTCAGGAAGAACGCGCCGCCGACGGAGTAGAGGATGATCAGGATCAGCGTCACGACGCCGGCGATGGCCATCTTGTGCCGGCGGAAGCGCCGCCAGAACAGCTCGCGCAGGGTCAACGGCGGGGGCTCTGTCTCCTGCGTCGAAAGTTCCAGGAACGGAATGTTCGCCTCGGATGCGCTCATGGCTCTGCTCCTAGCGGTAGCGGATGCGCGGGTCGAGCCAGGCATAGGTGATGTCGGTGAGGATCTGGAAGATCACCACAGCCACGGCAATCATCATCAGGATGCCCATGACCACCGGTGTATCGCTGCGCGAGAGGTGATCGAGGAACAGTCGGCCCATGCCGGGCCAGGCGAAGATGCGCTCGGTAACAATCGCCCCGCCGAGCAGGAATGGCAGGTCGAGACCGACGACGGTAACAATGGGCAGCGAGGCGTTCTTCAGCGCATGGACGAGGACGATCGTCGGGTTGTGTAATCCCTTGGCCCGCGCTGTGCGGATGTAGTCCTGGCTCATCACTTCCAGCATCGAACTGCGGATGTAGCGGCTGTAGGCAGCGAAGTAGATGAACGCCAGGCTGAAGATCGGCAGCACCATGTGCCAGGCGACCTGGGCGGGTGTCTTGCCCACCGCCGGGTCGAACATCCCCACCGTCGGCAGGTATGGCAGCCCCCACCTCTTGAAGTAGACGGCGAAGATGTAGATGCTGAGCAGAGCGATGAAGAAGATCGGCATCGAATAGCCGACGAACGAGATCGCGGTCACGAGATGGTCAATGATTGAATACTGACGCAGGGCGGAGTAGATGCCGATGACCAGCGCACCGATGATGATCACTGCCTCGCTGGTGAGCATGAGCAGCAGCGTGTTGGGCAGGCGTTCACCGATCACTTCCAGCGCCGGGCGGCGGCTGACCAGCGACATGCCGAAGTCGCCGCGCAGGACGCCGCGCCGCGTGCCGGGGGTCTCCGCCACGCCGTCCCCGTCCATATCTATCCATGTCCAATCGTTGCCGATCAGCCAGTAGACATACTGGACGAGGACCGGCTTATCCAGGCCGAGCTGACGGGCCAGCCGTTCGCGGTCGCTGGAACGGGTCACGTGGCGCCCGCCCATCGTCGCCAGCGGGTCGCCCATGTTCTGCATCAGCACGAAGAGGATCAGGCTGATGAGGAACAACAACGGGATAGCCTGCAGGAGGCGTCGGACGATGTAGCGCCCCATATCCCCCTCCTTGGTAATTGCCTACCCTCCCGCAGGTTCGGGCGCAATCTCCGTACTGAAGTGCGCCGCCATGAGCTGCTCGCTCTTTGCCAGCCGCTTTCTAACCTGCGGGAGGGTGGCGGGTAGATTTACCCTCCTGGAAAGTAGACCTCCGAGGTCTGAGCGACCTCGGAGGTCTGTTCAGGCGAGTGCTATTGTGTGACGTCCCACTCGCGGATGTTGAAGAACGGCGTCGCGCCGGAGATGCGCACGTTCTGCAGGCGCGCACTGATGATCCACGAGTCCGGATCGTTCCACAGGCCCAGCCAGTAGACGTTGTCGTGGATAAGGCGGGTGATCTGCCAGAAGGTCTGCTGGCGCTCGGCGAAGTCCACCTGGGTAGCCTGCACCTCGAACAGCCGGTCGAGTTCCTCGTCGCACAGCGCAGCCCAGTTGGTGCCGACGGGGTTCTCATCGCTGGGGATCTCGCGGCACAGCCAGTCAGCGGTGTCTGGATCGGGGAAGTTGGTCACGGTGGAGTACTCGAACATGTCCAGCTCACCCGACGCACAGGGGCCGCCGTCGGCCATGCTGTTGAAGTAGATGTCTGAGTCGTAGTTGAGCAGTTCCACGCCGATGCCCACCTGGGCCAGTTGCTGCTGGATAACGGCCTGGGTGTCGCGGCGGATCTCGCGGGTGGTAGTGCCGTAGCGGAGCACCAGCTCGACGCCGTCCTTGTCTCGCGTGCCGTCGCCGTTGCTATCCACCCAACCGGCCTCGTCCAGCAGGCGATTTGCCTCGTCGGGGTTGTAGGCCCACGGCTCCAGCGTCGGATCGTTGTACGGCGTGTTGTCCCAGTCGGTCATCGCCGGTTGCGTCAGACCCAGCAGCAGGTCCTGGCAGATGGCTTCGCGGTCAATGGCCTGGGCGATCGCCTGACGGACGCGGACGTCCTGCAGCGCCGGATGGCCCATGTCGTCCAGGCGGAAGTAGATGCCCTCGTTGTAGCCGGAGAAGGCCATGATCACTTGCAGACCGGCATCCTGCAGGGCGGGGATGTCCGAGTAGGCGACGAAGGTGCCCAGGTCGGCATCGCCCGTCTGCAGCGCGGCGACCTGCGAGGCGTCATCGGGGACGAAGCGGAAGAAGATCTCGTCCAGCGCCGGGCGGCCCAGCCAGTAGTTCTCGTTGGCGACGAAGCGGGCGTAGCTGCCCGACTCCCATTCCTCGAAGCGGAACGGGCCACAGCCGACAGTCGGCGCGCGATTCCACTCCGCGTTGTTGATGTTCCCCTCCGCTTCGTAGACCGGGCGCAGGACGTGGGCGGGCAGGATGCCGTGCCAGAGGGTGCCCAGCCAGGCGGCGAACGGCTCCTCGAAGGTCATTACCACCGTGAGCGGGTCGGGCGCCTCTACGCCGACCAGGAGGTCGTAAGGGTATTGAGAGGCGACGGTGTTGGCTCGGTCCATCGTCATCTCGTAGGTGAAGATGAAGTCATCCGAGGTGAGCGGTTCGCCATCCGACCAGACCAGGTCGTCGCGCAGGTGCAGGGTAATGACCCGCCCGTCCTCCGAAATGCCGCCGTTCTCGACGCTGGGGATCTCGGTCACCAGCACCGGGACCGGCTCGTTCTGATCGTCGAAGTCCCAGGCGTAGCAGTTCCAGATCTGGAAGGTGGTCGAGGCGAACCACATGTTGGTGTAGAGGGGGTTGAGGGTATCGAACTCCTGGGTCCAGGAGAAGGTGACAATCTTCTGCGTGGCCGCGGGGGGTTGCGCCCCGGTCGGCTGGGCGCCGGTAGGCTGAGCCCCGGTCGGTTCGGCGCCAGTTGGGGCCGTGGTCGGCGTAGGAGTGGGGGTCCCGCAGGCCGACAGGGCCAGAGCAGCGATGACGGCAATTGCGAGTCCAGTATAGAACCAGGTGCGTTTCATGATCAATCTCCTCCTTGGTTTGTGTGCTGACTCTTGGCTAAAAGCCCATGCTGCAATAGCCGAGGAACGGATGGCGTCTTGGTGAGCATCACCTCCTTGTGATCCGAAAATCAGGATGAGTAACTGCCCACCCTTTGTCAGGCCTGGTGTTAGCAGGGCTGGTGTGCCAGCCCCTCACCCTACCCCCTGGCCCCCGCCCCTCTCCTGCCTGGGGGCGGGAGTAAGGGGTGGGGTGAGGGCCCGGCGCCGCGGACGGTAGGCAGTTACGTTAATGATTTTATATACCAGGCTGGGCGATCTGTCAAATAGCAGTGAGTCTGTGGGGTGGGAGGCAATTGGAGGCAGGTTGTCAGCGGATGCGCGGATGAACGGGGGGAGGCCGTAGGTTACCCGGATGGGGGCGCGTGTGGGTCGCGACGGGGGCGGAGGGGCAGGGTGCGGAAGGCATGGACGAAGCGGACGAAGTTCGCCACGGTGGTCTCGAACAGCGCCCGCCCGAACTCGGCCGTGGCGACGGTGGGGTCGCCGCAGACGCCGCTTTCGCTCATCCTCGACCACCAGTCCTGCCAGGAGAGGATGCTGGGCGCGGGGTGGTCCCAGTTGAAGTACTCGATCTGCAGTTGCCCGATCTCGCGCACGGCCTTGTCCATCTGCACCAGGTCGGGCCGCAGGTGGAGCATGAGCGCCGTCTCGTACTCGCAGGCGTGAGCCACGCCGCCTGGGCCGGAACGGCGCATCTGGGAGAAGGTGGGTTCGGCCAGGGTCGGGTCAATGGCCGCGTTGGGGCTCATCGCCCCGCAGACGATGCCGGTCGCCAGCACTGTGCGACGGGCCGCCAGATCGGCGATGGGGGCGTTGGAACCGTGTCCGTTGACGATCAAGACATGGGTGAAGCCGTGGCGGGCGACGCTGATCGCCACGCTGGCGACGTAGTCCAGCAGCGTGTGCATGTCCACGGAGATCGTGCCGGGGAAGTCCATGTGGTGCTCATCCAGCCCGTAGCTGACCAGCGGCATCAGCAGGGCGGCGCCGTCGGCGCGGCGAGCGGTTTCCACACAGATCGCCTCCAGGATGACGTTGTCGGTGCTGATGGGCAGGTGCGGGCCGTGGTCCTCGACCGTGCCGAACGGCAGCAGCACGACCGGCTGGCGGGCAATCGCCGCACGCATCTCCGGCCAGGTCAGTTCGTCGTAGCGGAACGTGGACATGGCAGGACCCTATTCGAACTGCGGCGACCAACGGTAGCTCAGCTTGTAGCTACGGGCGATCATCAGGGTCTCGGTGCAGCGGACGCCGGGGATGGTGTGGAACTGCTGGGTGATCAGTTCGGTGAGGTGGGGGAGGTTGCGGCAGAAGATCTCGACGATCAGGTCGAAGCGGCCCAGGGTGTTGACCAGGTAACTGACCTCGGGGAACTCGGCAATCGTGCGCGCCACCGCCTCCAGCCGGCCCGGTTCGACAGAGACGCCGACGATGGCCGGAGCCTGGAAACCCAGGGCGTAGGGGTCAACGATCCCCACGGTGCGCACGATCCCCTGTTCGGCCAGCATGCGGTAGCGGCTGCGGATGGTCGTCTCGGAGACGCCGGCCCGCTTGGCGATCTGCGTGAAGGGCGCTCGCCCATCCTCCTGCAGAGCCTGCAGGATCTGCCGATCCAGTTCATCCATGATCCCTCCTCGTCCTTGAGCGGCCTTTGTATATCGAAGTATGGAGCTCATTCTACCACATTATTCGATCTCATACAATTCCCGTGGCTTGGATATCAATATCCTGATTGACTTTCCCTTCGACTCGTGATATGATTCCGCTCACGGGTCAGAGCCGACCCGCGCGACGGGAGCGCGGGGAGCAGAGGGCGGGACGGGTAACCGGGCCGCCCAAACTACACAACAGGAGGTGAGCCAATGGCAGCGGACCCCATTCCTTTGATCGAAGTAAAGGGTACCCACCGTCAGGTGGGGCGGCAGATCGGTGAGCGGATGCGCCCGGTACTGCAGCGCATGCTTCCACGCTTGCGGAAGGGGTTGCCTCCCGGAGTGGAATGGAAGGACATGCTGCTCAAAGGCCGCATCTGTCTGGCCCACAGTCACGTGATCTACCCGCAGTACATCGAGGAGTTGGAGGGGGTGGCCGAGGGCGCCGACCTGCCGTTCGAGGAGGTGTTCCTGGCGGTCTGTGAGGAGCTGTGGGAACCGGCTGCCTGGCACGGCGGCGTGCCGATGACGCCGAAGGGCTGTACCGACTTCGCTGCCCGCGGTCGGGCGACGATTGACGGTTCGACACTGCTGGCGCACAACAACGACCTGGCCCCGATAGCGGAGGAAGATCTGGTCATCCTCAAGGTGCAGGCCGAGGACGAACCGGAGTTCCTGGGCGTTTCGATCGGCGGCCTGGCCTACAGCGCGGGCTTCAACGCGGCCGGGATCAGCATGACCGGCAACGCAGTCTCGTGCAGCGACATCCGCCCCGGCGTTCCCCGCCTGCTCATCGCCCGCGCCATTCTCTCGGCGCGCCGCCTGGGCGAGGCGATCGATGCCTGTCTCCTCCCGCAGCGCGCTTCGAACTACAACAATATCATCGCTGACCTCTATGGCGAGGTCTATAGCATGGAAGGTTCGGCCACGGACTGTGAACCGATCTACGTCGAGTCCAGCACGATGGTGCATGCCAACCACTATGTCAGCTCACCGATGCGCCGCTTCGAGGCGAACCGGAACCTGATCGGCTGCTCGATCCTGCGCTACAATCGCGCCCGTCGTTTGTTGCGCGATAACTTCGGCCAGTTGTCACCGGAGGTGATGATGGAACTGTTGGCCGATCACGCCAACTACCCCGATTCCATCTGCAGCCACAGCGAGGAGTCCGTGACGGTGTTCAGCATCGTGATCAACCTCAATGAACTGCGCGCCTGGATCGGGCGGGGCCGCCCTTGTGAGACGGTCTATACCGAGCATTCGCTCGAACCGTGGGCCGCGCCAGAGGGTTGGCCGCAACCCTACGAGCTGATGACATCCTGAGGAGGTGGGTATGCTGGACCGTGCACGGGCGATCGCTGGGCAACTGGTTGCCTGGAGACGTGAGTTCCACCAGTTTCCGGAGCTGGGTTTCCAGGAGACCCGCACTGCCGGTCGGGTGGCCGGGGAACTGGTGGCCTTGGGTTACCGGTTGCGTACCGGCGTGGGCGGGACGGGGGTCGTCGGTGAGCGTGGCGAGGGTCATCCCGTCGTCGCCATCCGCGCCGACATGGACGCCCTGCCCATCCAGGAGGAGAACGATGTGCCGTACGCCTCGCAGGTGCCCGGCGTGATGCATGCCTGCGGCCACGACGCGCACACCGCCATCGGCTTGGGCGTGGCGACGCTGCTAGCCCAGCAACCGTTCCCCGGCACGCTGCGCCTGCTCTTCCAGCCGGCGGAAGAGGTGAATGGCGAGGACGGGCGCAGCGGGGCCTTCCACATGGTGGACGATGGGGCGATGGAGGGCGTGGACGCGGTGCTGGCGCTCCACGTGGACTCGCTCAGCCCATGCAACCACATCGAGATTGGCAGTGGTCCCTTCTCCGCCGGCGTGGACACGTTCTACCTGACCATCATGGGCCAGGGGGTCCACGGAGCCTATCCCTACCAGGGAATTGACCCGATCTACATCACCAGCCACGTCGTTCAGGCGCTGCACGGCATCGTCTCCCGCCGCCTGAACCCCTACGATCCGGCGGTGATCAGCGTCGGCTCCATCCACGGCGGACAGGCCGACAACGTCATCCCGGAACGGGTGGAGATGTCCGGCACGATCCGTTTCATGCAGCCGGCGGTGCGGGAACGGATCCACACGGAGATCGAGCGCGTCCTGGGGATCGCCCGCGCCCTGGGCGGCGACTATGAGCTGAAGATCGAGTTCGGCGCCCTGCCGATCATCAACGATCCCCAGGTGGTGACAGTGATCCAGCAGGTCGTCCTCGATCTGCTCGGGACCGACCGTATCCGCCCGGTGACCCCGGAGATGGGGGCGGAGGACTTCAGCGCCTTCACGGCCCTGGCTCCCGGAGCGATGTTCGGACTGGGCTGCCAGATCGCCGGCGAGGAACGGCATGCGCACGGCCCCTGGTTCGATATAGACGAGGACTGCCTGCCGGTGGGCGCGGCGATCCTGACCGAGACGGCGTTGCGTCTCCTCAAGCAGGGGGATGCGGCGACGGGGGCATGATCCACACAGAGGACACAGAGAAAATCTCTGTGTCCTCTGTGCTTCCATGGGCGATACAGGACTTGAACCTGTGACCTCCACGATGTCAACGTGGCGCTCTGGCCAACTGAGCTAACCGCCCTGGCGGATCGTATTATACCACTACCCGCTCCGCTTTGCAAGATTCCCTTCTCGTGCTACAATCATACTCCTACCCCCTACAGCATCGAGCCTGGCAGAGGGCAGGCTTCCGGTTTCCGAAAGAAGAGAAAGCGTGGATGAGAACTGGGGACTGATCGGTCACGAGTGGGCAGTGCGGCTGCTGCGGCGGGCGCTGGAGCGGGGCGAGCTTTCCCACGCCTACCTCTTCACCGGCCCGCCAGGGGTTGGCAAGTCCACCCTGGCCCGTGCTCTCTCCCGTGCGCTCTTCTGTGAGGGCGAGCCGCGGCCTTGCGGTGCCTGTCGCCCCTGCCGGTTGCTGGAACGGGGGAGCCATCCCGACCTCTTGTGGCTCGAACCGGAATCGAAGGCCGGCCGGCTGACGATCGAACAGGTGCGCGACTTGCAGCGCCAGTTGTCGCTCACCCCGCAGATGGGCCGCTACCGCCTGGCGATCCTGGAGCGGTTCGACCAGGCGACCCTCGCGGCGGCCAATGCCCTCCTGAAGCTGTTGGAGGAGCCGCCGTCGTTCGTCGTCCTCATCCTGTTGGCCCCTGATACCGACTCACTGCTGCCGACCATCGTTTCCCGCTGTCAGGTCGTGCCGATGCGCGCCTTGTCTACCCAGACCGTACAGCGGGCGTTGGAGGAACGCTGGGGCGTCGAACCGGAACGGGCGGCTCTGCTGGCTCACCTCTGCGGAGGACGACTGGGCTGGGCGCTCCAGACACTGGAGGATCCGCAACGGCTGCGCCGCCGCCAGCAGCGGCTGGACGATCTGGAACGGTTGCTGCGAGCAACACTGGCCGAGCGTTTTCGCTATGCTCAGTCGCTGGTCCGCGAGGGCGAGGGGCTGCCGGATGTGCTCGACCTGTGGGCCGGCTGGTGGCGGGACGTGCTGCTGCAGGCCAGTGGGGTGGAGGAGGGGTTGACGAACCGCGACCGGAGGACGTCCATCGAACGGTTGGCGGCCCGGCTGGGGGCGCGCCGCGCCGCTGCGCTGGTCGAGGCCACCCGCGCCGCCGCCGATTACCTGCGCCGCAACGCCAATCCATTGCTGACGCTGGAAGTGCTGCTCGTCTTCGACCTGCCGCGCTGTTGACCTGCCCGGCGCAGTTCTTCGACACACCGCAGCGGGACGTTGACTGTGCCCGGCAACACGCCCTCGGCGTGCGCCGGCCCGTGGAAATCGCTCCCGCCGGTCGCCAGCAGGCCGAAGCGTCGGCAAAGGTTCAGCAGCGCGGCGACGTCGTGCGGCGAGTGGGTGGGGTAATAGACCTCCAGGCCCTGCAGCCCGTAGCCGACGAACTCCTCAATCCGTCCGGTGACGTTGGAATGGGCCGGGTGGGCCAATACGGCCACGCCGCCGGCCTCGCGGATGGCGTGGATGACCTCCGGCGGTGTCATGCGCAGACGGGGGACGTATGCCGGCCCCTCGCGTCCGATGTAGCGCTCGAAGGCCTCGCCCAGGCTGGCGATATAACCCCGGTTGAGCAGCGCCTGGGCGATGTGTGGTCGCCCGATGGACGGCCCGCTCGCCAGCGCCTGGACCTCTTCCCAGTCCAGCCGTAGCCCCAGCCCGTTGAGCCTGTCCACGATCATCCGCGCCCGCCGGGCGCGGCCCTCGCGGACCGCCTGGAGTTGTTCGTTCAGGAAGGGGTGATCGGGATGCACATAGAAGCCCAGGATGTGCAGTTCGCCCCACTCGCCCTCGGAGTTAATCTCTACGCCGGGGATGACTTCCAGTGACGTGTCAGCGGCGGCGGCCTGGGCCTCGCTAAGGCCGCTCATTGTGTCGTGATCGGTCAGGGCGATGACTTCCAGCCCCCGTTCGAGAGCCAAACGCACAACCTCCGACGGCGTCAGTACACCGTCGGAGGCTGTGCTATGGATGTGCAAGTCTACGCGGCTGGAGCGCATCGTGGCTCGATGGCGAACTTGACGGCGGTCCGTTCTTGATCGTCAATCGTCACTTCGGAGAAGGTGGGCACACAGACGACGTCGATCCCGTCCAGCTCGAGATAGCCTCGGGCGATGGCGATGGCCTTGACCGCCTGGTTGACCGCCCCGGCTCCGATGGCCTGGACATCTACGCGCCCCCGTTCGCGGATGACTCCAGCGATGGCTCCCGCGACTGCCGTGGACCGGGAGTTGGCCGCTACTTTGATCATCTCCATTGTTCACCTCTCTGTGTTGTTCTGCTTTTCCCCGCCAGGGGAAGGTCCTCTCCGTTGATGGACACGGTTTCGGCCTCACCCAGATTGTAACCAAAGAGGGGATTATTGGCAAGTGACCGCGTCCCTCTTGCTCGCCATCTTATCACAACTCTTGATAGGTCGCAGTTTCCGGTCAGTTACAATTGAGTTACGGGTGGAATCATCTCCTGCGATTACCCGAATGTCCACGGATGTGCTATAATTTGCCCTCGTGGTAACTGCTCAGCTCACCTTCCCGCAGGTTCGGAAGTGAGCGGGCAACGAATCGGAGTGGCCTTTGAAGTGCGATGGGGGCTGCACATTGCGCCCAAACCTGCGGGAGGGTCATTCGTCACAACTTAGGCCAAGCCGCCGTGGGCTAAACCCCACGGCTCAAAGCGAAAGCCTGCTCCGCAGGCTC
>DAOTYW010000079.1:0-1907 GCA_034434755.1 Anaerolineae bacterium
GGCCGGAACTGTTTCCGTCGCCCGGCACGGGCGGGGCGGCCGGATTCGTGGAGCTCGTGCGGCCGGACAACCTGCGGCAGACGCCGGGCGGCAGGGTCCGCCTTGGCTGAAACCCTACGTCGCCGACCGGCAGCGTGGCCGGGGGCAACGAAACCTTCGCTTGCCAATGCGCAGCGGTGGTCGATTCTCGTCCATTCCCAAGTGCGCGCTGCTTCCCTGCCCCGCACGGCCCGTCTGCGAATGCCCGGCCAGGTGTCAAGGCAAGACAGTTCGTCACCCGCCCATTTGCGGACGATGACGGACGAGGATTCACACGGCCCTCAGGATCGCCGGACACAGGAACTGCGCGCCGGCTGAACTCGCGCGTTTCGGCGGCGCTGTCAAAGGACGATGTCCCGCGCGCAGTTGAAAGTTGAGGCTGCGGTCCGTCCTTGATTCGGAATCGAATCGGGATGAACAAACCTTGAAAAGGATAACCGCATGGTCACCGTCCCGCCCGGCCACTGGATCACATTGCCGGCGGCGTCACAGGAAAAGCCGGGCGTCGAGATCCGGTTCGTCAACGGGTCCACCGTCAGCGAAACCACGGGGCCGCTCCCTTTGGTGACATTTTGCGACAGCCGGTTGCCGAACCCATCATACGTCCAGCTCAGCCCCCACTCCGGCCCCGTCGTCGCCGCCGCAATCAGCCGCCCCAGTTCGTCGTACTGGTAGTTGACCTCCTCCCCGCTCACCCAGTCCTTCATTTGCACGATCCGCCCGTCGTTGCCCGTGGCCGAATAGCGGTACTCGAAGTCCATAGAGGGGTAGCCTCCCACCACGTCTCTCTCCCGCACCAACTGCCCGCGCACGTTGTACTGATAGGTTCGCTGCGCTCCCCAGGGGCGATTGAACTGCACGAGTTGGTCGGCTGCATTGTAGACTGCGCCACTGACCCAGTCCCAGGTGCCGAAGTTCATCGACTGGTCCCTCACCGTCACGGGGCGCCCCATCCCATCGAGGGTGTAATTGAGCCGCCGGCCCGGCTGAGTCACCCATTCCGACGTCACCGGGTCCTGCCGAATGGTTTCGGGATACTCCATCCAGGTCATCCGCCCCTCGTTGTCCCAGCCGTACTTGACGGACATTCTTACTGAAGACCAGTCTTGCAAATGCTCGCTCACCCGCCCGCCTTGCGTGTAGCTGAACATCTCGCTCAGTCCGTAGCCATATTGAATTCCCGCCAGCCGGCCCCATTGGTTTTGCCCGTAGCCGTAGGAGTCGTAGATGAAAGTCGTTCGCTGCCGGGTGTCTTCGCCGCCGGAAGCGGGGTACCGCCTGATCATGGACAAGCGCCCATAGCTGTCGTAGACGTACTCGGCGCGCGCCCCGCGCGCATCGGTGCGGCTTGCCACGCGGCCAGCGCTGTCATAGGTGTAACTCACCGTCCCGTTCTCCGGCTGGGTGACGCTGGCCAGCCGCATCTGGCTGTCGTAGACGAAGGTCCGCGTCTGCGTCACATAGCCGCGGGGCATCGTCACCGTGGTCAGTTTGTCCAGCGCGTTGTACGAATACGACGTGTCGTCCGACTGCCCGGGCGCCCCAGGGCGCGGCTCCGTGACCTTCACCAGCCGTCCCAGCGCGTCCAGAGTGAACCGTTTCCAGCGGGCGCCGCCGGGCTCGACCACCTTCACCGTGTTGCCTTCGTAGACGTAGCTGGTGAAGCCCATGTTTCCGGGCGGGGTGACTTTCACCGTGCGGCCTCGCGCATCGAACTCGTATTCGGTCCAGTAGACCGTGCCGCCCGGCGCATAGGGCTGCGAAACCCGCTTCACGCGTCCGATGGGCGAGCAGGCGCACGGCGCGTATTCGGTGTCCGTGATCGAGACCGTCGTGGCCGAGTAGCCGCGCTCGACGCGTATGGGGCG
>DAOTYW010000080.1:0-1813 GCA_034434755.1 Anaerolineae bacterium
TCAATGTCCACGCCGGGTAGGTCAATATGGGTCAACTGGCCCATCAGCGCCGAGATGATGGCGTAGCCCAGGCCGATGGCGAAGAGGACGAAGTAGATGCAGTTCAACAATCCGATCTCGCCCATACTCACCCCCCCCTGCCCCCCATTCTACCCCAAGTCACCGCTTTCCGCCAGACAGACGCCGGACAAGGGGCTGACGACCTACAGGATCAGCATGGCATCGCCGAAGCTGTAGAAGCGGTAGCGCAGCCGGATTGCCTCTGCGTAAGCCCGGTCGAGCAGCTCCTTGCCGCAGAACGCCGCTACCAGCATCAGCAGCGTTGAGCGAGGCAGGTGGAAATTAGTGATCAGTCCATCCACGACGCGAAAGCGATAGCCGGGATAGATGAACAGGTCGGTCGGACCATCGAAGGGCATAAGTTGGAAGCTGGAAGTTGGAAGTTGGAAGTTGGAAGTTGGACATTGGACATTGACCCTCGCGGCTGATTCCAACACCCGCACGCTCGTCGTCCCCACCGCGATCACCCGCCGACCCTCGCGACGGGCCTGGTTCACCGCCTCGGCGACCTCCGCTGAGAGGCAGCAGATCTCGGTATGCATACGGTGGTCCTCGACCCGCTCCTCCTGCACCGGGCGGAACGTATCCAGTCCCACGTGCAGGGTGACGAACGCCAGGCGCACTCCCATCTCGCGCAGTCGGGCCAGCAGGTCGGGCGTGAAATGCAGCCCGGCGGTCGGCGCTGCCGCCGAACCGGGCGTGCGCGCATAGATGGTCTGGTAGCGTTCGGGGTCGCTCAACGGGCGATGAATGTACGGCGGAAGCGGGGTCTGGCCCACCCGTTCGGCCAGCTCCAGCGCCGGCCGGTCGAAGGCCAGCACGCGCAACCCGCGCTCGCCCTCTTCCAGCACCTCCGCCGTCGCGACCGGCACGCCGTCCGGCGCGCTTAACAACGTCAGGCGAGTGCCCGGGCGCACCCCTCGCCCTCGCGCCAGCGCCTCCCAGACCTGCTCCGAGCGCGCCCGGAGCAGCAGCAACTCGACCCGCCCGCCAGCGGGCTTGCGGGCGAACACACGCGCCGGAATAACGCGGCTCTCGTTGTGAATCAACAGATCACCAGGATGGAGGAACTGCGGCAGGTCGCTGAAGCGCCGATGCCGCAGCTCCCCTGTCCCACGGTCCACCACCAACAGCCGCGAACTGTCGCGCGGCTCGAGCGGAGACTGGGCGATCAGTTCGGGCGGCAGGTCGTAGTCGAACTCGGCGGTCTTCACTCCTGAGGGTTCACGGCCTCCGCCGACGATTCCTCTCCCCTCACCGGAGCCATCCGGCCACTGACCGCCTGCCACAGGGCGATGATCAGGCAGACGATCGCCGCCAGGTCGAAGATGCCACAGCAGCAATTCAGGCCACCCATCGCCCATTGGACATTCCTAAACACGACCGTGCGGTATAGCCAGTCGTTCAAAAAAGCGTCACGCAAGATGCCGCCAATATCGAGCAGGAAGAGCAGGCCAAAAGCGACCGTCGCCAGGATGGCGGGGGTGCCCTTCTTCTTCGCCAGCAGGATGATGCTGAGTACCAGGCCACTCAGGTGGGCCAGGAGAATGATCGCCCGCATCACGTACGTCAAAGGCATGGTGCACCTCCTCGAACGGAATGATAGGTCAAGCCAGGAGCAGTTATACACCGAACAGGGACAGAAGGCAAACCCAGCAGCATTCGTCACAACTTAAGCCAGGCCGCCGTGGGCTAAACCCCACGGCTCAAAGCGAAAGCCTGCTCCGCAGGCTCACGCAGCCCCCGAAGGGGG
>DAOTYW010000081.1:0-7301 GCA_034434755.1 Anaerolineae bacterium
GCGCTTTCCAACCGTTCATCTCGTAGGGCGGGCCGCCAGCCCGCCCTACCGCTTTTCTGCATCGGCTTTGTAGGGCGGGCCGCCGGCCCGCCCTACCGCTTTTCTGCACCGGCCTTGTAGGGCGGGCCAGCGGCCCGCCCTACCGCTTTTCTGCGCCGGCCTTGTAGGGCGGGCCAGCGGCCCGCCCTACCGCTTTTCTGCATCGGCTTTGTAGGGCGGGCCGCCGGCCCGCCCTACCGCTTTTCTGCATCGGCTTTGTAGGGCGGGCCGCCGGCCCGTCTACAGCGGCAGGCCTGCCCGACATTGCGCAATCCCCCCAGGTATGCTACACTGAACTCGTAGGACGGGCCAGCGGCCCGCCCGATAAACCGCGCTCTTGAGGAGGTCACCCCGTGTCCACCCTGCTGATCCGCAACGCCGACCTGCTCGTCACGATGGACGATGCCGACCGGCGCATCCCCGACGGTGGCCTGCTGGCCCGTGATGGGTTCATCGAACGGATCGGCCCCACGGCGGAACTTCCGGACCAGGCCGACCAGGTGCTCAACGCCCGCGGCATGATCGTCCTGCCGGGGCTGGTCAACACCCACCACCACCTCTACCAGACGCTGACCCGCGCCGTGCCGGCGGCGCAGGACGCCACGCTATTCCAGTGGCTCAAAGCGCTCTACCCGATCTGGGCCGGCCTGACCCCCGAAGCCGTCTATACCAGCGCCCTGGTGGGGCTGGCCGAGCTGATCCTCTCCGGCTGCACCACCGCCTCCGACCATCTCTACATCTACCCCAACGGCTGCCGCATTGACGACGAGATCCGCGCCGCCCAGGAGATCGGCATCCGCTTCCACGCCAGCCGCGGTTCCATGAGCCTGGGTGAGAGCCGGGGCGGCCTGCCGCCCGACCGCGTGGTGGAGGACGAGGCGTTCATCCTGCAGGACACGCGGCGGGCGATCGAGACCTATCACGACCCCCGCCCCGGCGCGATGCTGCGCATTGTCGTCGCCCCGTGCTCGCCCTTCTCGGTCACTCCCGACCTGATGCGCGAGGCGGCGGCGCTGGCCCGCGCCTACGGCGTCCGCCTGCACACCCACCTGGCAGAGACGCTGGACGAGGAGCACTTCTGCCTGCGCCAGTTCGGCCACCGGCCCGTGGGCTACGCTGAGGAGTTGGGCTGGGTGGGGGATGACGTCTGGTACGCCCACGGGGTGCACGTCAACGGGGCAGAGATCGGGCTGCTGGCCCGCACCGGCACGGGCGTGTGTCACTGCCCCAGCTCGAACATGCGCCTGGGTTCTGGCATTGCTCCCGTGCACGCCTACCTGGACGCCGGGGTGCGCGTGGGCCTGGGGGTGGACGGTTCGGCCAGCAACGACTCATCGCACATGCTGGCCGAGGCCCGCCAGGCGCTGCTGCTGCAACGGGTCGCCGGCGGTCCGGCGGCGCTCTCGGCCCGCCAGGCGCTCTGGCTGGCCACCCGCGGCGGGGCGCAGGTGCTGGGCCGCGACGACATCGGCCAGCTCGCCCCCGGCAAGGCCGCCGACTGCATCGGCATCCGCCTGGAGCGGCTGGACTACGCCGGCGCGCTGCACGACCCGCTGGCCGCGCTGGTCTTCTGTGCGCCGCAGCGAGTGGACCTCTCGGTCATCAACGGGCGGGTAGTCGTCGAGGACGGGCGCCTGCTGACCGTTGAGCTGGGTCCGCTGGTCGAGCGCCACAACCGCATAGCGCGGAAATTGGTGGCGGATTAGGAACTGCTCAGGAGGCTTATGGAAACCCAACTGCTCGCCCTGCTCCACGCCCGCCAGGCCACGCGGGCCATCGCCGCGCAGCCCGTCGAAGAGGAGAAGCTGGCGGCGATCCTGGAGGCCGCCCGGCTCTCCGCTTCCTGCTCCAACAACCAACCGTGGCGCTTCCTCGTCCTCACCGCAGCGGAACCCCTGGAGCGGGGCCGCGAGGCCCTCTCCAGCGGCAACTACTGGGCCAAGAGCGCGCCGCTGCTCATCTTCGGCTACTCCCACCCCGAGCTGGACTGCGTCCTGCCGGATGGACGGCAATACTATCTGTTCGACCTGGGCATGGCGACCCAGAACATCCTGCTGCAGGCGACCGAGCTGGGGTTGGTGGCGCGGCCGATGGCCGGTTTCTCGGCCCTTAAGGTCAGGGAGGCGTTCGGGCTGCCCGATGGGAGCGAGGTGCTGGTCGCCATCGCCATCGGCTACGAGGGAGACGTCTCGACGCTGAGCGAGAAGCACCAGGCGATCTCCCGCGCCCCCCGCCAGCGCAAACCGCTGGAGGAGATCGTCGTTTCCAATCCCGCGCCAGTCGTGCTATAATCCATCCAGGGGGTAACGATGATCGAAGTGAAGATCGCCGGCATCCAGGTCAGTCTGACCTCGCAGTACCGGCTCGTCCTGCTCAAGCAGTTGGACGCCGAGCGCTATCTGCCCATCTGGATCGGCCCCTACGAGGCAGAGGCGATCAACCTGGAGTTGCAGGAGATCCAGACCGCTCGCCCGCTGACCCACGACCTGTTGAAGAACGTCATCGAGGCCCTGGGCGGCGCCGTGCAGTACATCCTGGTCTCCGAACTGCGGGACGAGACCTACTACGCGCGCATCGTCGTCGAGGTGGAGGGGCGGACGCTGGAGATAGATGCCCGTCCATCCGATTCCATCGCCCTGGCCGTCCGCGTCCGGGTGCCCATCTACGTTGCCGAGGAGGTCATGCAGGTGGCCCACGTCGCCCCGGAACCGGACCTGCTCGGCGAGGAGGGCGGTCAGAAGCCCTCCGCCTTCGACGACCTGCTGAAGGGTCTCAACCTCGACGACCTGCCGATTCACTAGGGCGTCTCTGCCCGGCGGGGCGATCCGCATCGCCGCTCCTGCCCCGTCGGACGGCACGATCGCGGCGTGAGGTCCCGGTTGCGCCCTCTGGGCGTCCCCAGCGGCCCCGAATGGGGCGGCAGTCAGAACGATGTCCGAGCGAACGATCCCGCATGACATCGAAGCCGAGGAGTCCGTCCTCGGTGCGCTGCTGATCGACCCGGAAGCCCTCTTCCGCGTCGCCCACTTCCTGCGCCCCGACGACTTCTACGTCCAGAAGAATGGCTGGCTCTACGAAGCGATCCTCGCCCTGCACGAGCGGCGGGAACCGCTCGACCTGGTCACGCTGCGCAAGGAACTGGCCGACCGTGGGCAGTTGGATGAGGTGGGCGGGACGGCCTACATCACCCAGCTCATGGAGGCGGTGCCGACGGCGATCCACGTCGAGGCCTATGCCCACATCGTCGAGGAGGCCGCCGTCCGCCGCCGCCTGATCGGGGCCGCCGGCGACATCGTCCAACTGGCCTACCGCGAGGGGCAGGAGATCAACGAGGTGCTGGACCGCGCCGAGCAGACCCTCTTCGGCGTCTCGCAACGGCGCATCACCCGCGACCTGACCCCAATCCAGGACGTCATCCGCGAGTACTACGACCGGATCGAGTACCTCTACGACCATCGCGGCGAGCCATTGGGGGTGCCGACCGGCTTCATTGACCTGGACCGGTTGCTGGGCGGGATGCAGAAATCGGACCTGCTGATTGTCGCGGCGCGGCCGGGGGTGGGCAAGACTTCGCTGTGTCTCTCCTTCGCCCGCCACGCCGCCCGCATGGGCAAACACGTGGCCATCTTCAGCCTGGAGATGTCTGACGAGCAGGTGGTGCAGCGGCTGGTCTCCGCCGATACCGGCATTGACGCCCAACGGCTGCGCCTGGGTCAGCTCCACGAGGACGAGTGGCCGCTCTTCGTCCAGGCGACCGGCGTGCTCTCGGAGTTGCCGATCTTCATTGACGATACCCCATCCATCTCCGCTATGCAACTGCGCACCAAAGCCCGCCGCCTGCACGCCGAGCATGGGCTCGACCTTATCATCGTGGATTACCTGCAACTAATGACCAGCGACGTGCGGGTGGAGAACCGCGTCCAGGAGGTTTCCTACATCTCGCGCATGCTCAAGGGGCTGGCGCGGGAGCTGGAAGTGCCGCTGGTGGCTGCCTCGCAGCTCTCCCGCGCCGTCGAGCAGCGCACCGATAAGAGGCCGGTGCTCTCGGACCTGAGGGAAAGCGGTTCCTTAGAGCAGGATGCGGACGTGGTGATGTTCATCTACCGCGAGGAGATGTACAAGCCGGAGACGGAGAAGCAGCACGTCTCCGACATCATCGTCGCCAAGCACCGCAACGGTCCCACCGGCGTCGTGCAGCTCTACTTCCGCCAGCAGTTGGCCCAGTTCCTCAACGCCGAAACCCGCGCCCAGCCGATGGATTTCGCCTGATGAGGAGGTCGTGAAGTGCGCGTCTTCTCCGGCTTCCCTTCCGGCGTGCGCGCCGTGCGGCTCCCGGAGCCGCTGTTCAGCGACCTGCTGCCGCTGGTGGACGACCTGGACGAGCTGAAGCTCACCCTCCACGTCCTCTACCGGCTGGGGCAGCAGGAGGGAGGGGTGCGTTACGTGCGTCACCGCGAGCTGCTGGCGGACCGGCTGCTGCTGAGCGGGCTGACGGAGGCGAGCGGCGCGGCGGTCGAGGCGGCGCTGGCGCGGGCGGTGGAGCGCGGGACGCTGCTGCGGGCCGAGGCGACCCTGGACGGTCGCCCGGAGGTGGTCTATTTCGCCAACACGGCGCGGGGGCGGGCCGCCTTCGAGGCGGCGCGGCGCGGTCAAGCGCTGCCCGAAACCACGCCCACCCCACGCCCGTCGGTCTTCACCCTCTACGAGGAGAACATCGGCCCGCTCACCCCGCTCATCGCCGAGGAGTTGAAGGAGGCCGAGACGCTCTACCCCGCCGATTGGCTGCCGGCCGCCTTCCGCGAGGCGGTCGCCCACAACAAGCGCAGTTGGAAGTACATCCGCGCCATCCTGGAACGCTGGCAGAACGAGGGGAAAGATGATGAAGCAGGTCGGCGAGATCGTGAAGGAGACAGCCGCCGCTATATCGAGGGCGCGTACAGCGAGTTCATCGAGCACTGATAGGCGAGCAAGGGAGCCGGGAGGCCAGGAAGCGGGAGAGCGGTGCCTGCACTGCGGGGGGCTGGGCTACGTGCGCGCCGACGTGCCGGTCGGCCACCCGGACTTCGGCCGGCTGCTGCCGTGTGTCTGCCGCCTGGCCGAGCTGACCCAACGGCGCATCGCCCACCTGCGCGCCGTCAGCAACCTGGAAGCGCTGACGCACATGACCTTCGAGCGCTTCGCCCCGGAAGGGCATGGCCTGCCGCCGAACAAACAGGAGAACCTCCGACACGCCTACGCGGAAGCCTGTACCTACGCCGACAACCCGCGTGGCTGGCTGCTGCTCAAGGGGGGCTACGGCTGCGGTAAGACCCACCTGGCGGCCGCCATCGCTAACCACGCTATCGAGATGGGTCGCCCGGTGCTGTTCATCACCGTGCCCGATCTGCTGGACCACCTGCGCACTGCTTTCAGCCCCGGCAGTCCCGCCGGCTATGACGAGCGGTTCGACGAGGTGCGCGACGCTCCCCTGCTGATCCTGGATGACCTGGGTACCGAGTCCCCTACCCCCTGGGCGCAGGAAAAGCTGTTCCAGATCCTTAACTATCGCTACAATGCCCGCCTGCCCACCGTCATCACGACCAACCACGAGTTGGAGGAGATCCCGCTGCGCATCCGTTCACGGCTGGTGGATCCTGACCTGACCCGCATCGTCAACATCCTGGCCCCGGATTACCGTCAGGCGGGGGTTGCCGCCGAGCAGTCCGACCTGAGCAGCCTGCACCTGCACAGCGCGCAGACGTTCGAGGCATTCGACCTACGCAAGGGGGAGCTGCCCCAGGAGCAAGCGGAGAACCTGCGGCGGGCGGTGGAGATCGCCCGCGCCTACGCCGGGGACCCGTCCGGTTGGCTGGCGCTCACCGGGCCGTACGGCTGCGGCAAGACCCACCTGGCTGCGGCCATCGCCAACGCCCGCGTTCAGCAGGGGCACCCGGCGCTCTTCGTGGTCGTGCCGGACCTGCTCGATCACCTGCGGGCGGCGTTCGGTCCGCAGAGCATCATCCCGTTCGACAAGCGGTTCGAGGAAGTGCGGCGCGCCCCGCTGCTGATCCTGGACGACCTGGGCACCGAATCGGCCACGCCGTGGGCGCGGGAGAAGCTGTACCAGATCTTCGACTACCGCTACAACGGGCGGCTCTCCACGGTGGTCACGACCGCCACACCGATCGAGGAGCTGGACCCGCGACTGGCGACGCGGATGCTGGATGCCAGTCGCTGTACCCTTTTCGCCATCCTGGCTCCCGCCTACCGCGGCGGCCCGCAGCGCAGGCGCCGCAGCGCGAAGCGCTAACTGACGACCGACCATGCGCCACGCACCACGTGTTCCGTGTTGCGTGGTCCGTGGTCAGTGATCGGTGGTCGGTTCTGGTGGATGGGCCGGCAGGGCGATGCCGAAGAGGGAGCCCTTACCGGGAACCCCCTCGCTCTCCACCCACACCCGCCCCTTGTGCTGCTGGACGATCGTCATCACCAGGTTCAGCCCAAGACCTGTGCCGGCGACTTGCTCGACGCCGGGCTGGTGGCCGCGGTAGAAACGTTCGAAGACGTGGGGTTGCTCCGCCACCGGCACGCCGATGCCCGTGTCGCGCACGGTCACGCGCACCTCTCCGGCGTTCGTCGTCACCTCCACGGTAACTTTCCCCGCCGTCGGGGTGTACTTGATCGCATTGTCCATCAGGTTGAGCAGGGCGTGACGGATCATGTAGCGATCACCCTTCACGGGAGGGATGTCGCCTTTGGACTGGAACCTCAGCTTCAGTCCCCGCATGTCGGTGCGCGCGTACTGCTCGCGCAGCACCTCCTGGGCCAGGCTGCGCAGATCGAACACCTCCCACCGGCTCCGCGCCGCCTCGCTCGCCCGCTCCAGGTTCAGCAGGTCATCAATCAACTGGCGCATGATGTCCAGGTTGTTCTGCACCCGTTGGGCCAGATCGACCTGGGCGGGGGAGAGCGGCTGACATTCCTCTACCAGGAAGTCGAAGAAGCCGCGCGCCAGGTGGAGCGGGTTGCGCAGGTCGTGGGAGGCCAGGCGGATCATGAGCGACTTCAGCTCGCTCAGCTCATGTATGGCGGTGACGTCGGCCATGGCTACCGTGTAGCCCACCCGCTCGCCCTGCCGGTCGTTGACGGGGGAGAGATGCGCGACCATGACCCGCCCATCGCTGAGGGACACCTGGTGGGTTTCCAGCTCGACGACTTCGCCGGCGGTGATCCGCCGGGCCATCATGGTCAGGGACTCGTGGGTGACCACCTCCTCCAGCGGA
>DAOTYW010000082.1:0-4916 GCA_034434755.1 Anaerolineae bacterium
TCCCAGTTGCGCCCGGATGGAGATCGGGCGCCGGCCAGACGGAGGACGCGGGGCAGATTCCATCTCGGCACCTCTCTCTACGGATTCCACGCGGCCAACACCTCTGCCCAAGCCTGGTCATATAGCGCGGTCGCTTCCCCCACATCGGCCAGGAAGAACAGCCGCGCCCGGACATCGGCGGGCGGGTAGAGCGCCGGGTTGTTGCGATCCTCGGCCTGAATCAGCGGCAGAGCGGCCTGATTGGGCGAGCTGAAATGGATGTAATTGGAGATCGCCGCCCCGACCTCCGGCCGCAGCACGTAGTTGATGAACGTTTCGGCCAGCGCCTGATGGGGCGCCCCGGCCAGGATGCACATGTTATCGGTCCAGATCAACGACCCCTCCCGCGGGATGACGTAGCGCAGATCGGGATCCTCGGCCATCACCTGGAACACGTCGCCGCTCCACTCGAAGGCCAGGTCCACCTCTCCAGCGGCCAGCATGTCCTGTCCCGTATCCGGGGCGTAGGCGGCGATCGCGTCGGAATGGGCGAGCAGGAAATCGCGGGCCGCTGCGATCTCCGCCGCGCTGGTCGTGTTCGGGCTGTAGCCCAGGTAGAGCAGGACGACCCCCATCGTCAGGCGCGCATCGCCCAGCATCGCGATCCGTCCGGCGAACGCCGGGTCGAACAAATCGGCCCAACTCTCGATCTCCCGACCGGTGGCACGGATGTTATAGCCGATCCCCATCGTCCCCCACTGATAGGGGATGCAGTAACGATTGCCGGGGTCATAGACCGGGTTGATGAAGGCCGGGTCCAGGTTGTCGAAGTTGGGGATATTGGCGCGGTTCAACGGGCTGAGCAGACCCTGGCGGCGCATGATGGCGACCATGTAGTCGGTCGGCACGACGATATCGTAGTCTACCGAGCTGGATGTGACCCGTTCCAGCATCTCCTCGTTGCTGGCGTAGATATCATACTGGATCGTCACCCCGAATTCCTGCTCGAAGCTGGTCAGGACGGCAGGATCCATATAGGTATCCCAGTTGTAGATGTTGAGCACGCGCGGCGTCGGCGTCACCGTCGGTGCGACCGTGAGCCCGACGGGGGGAGTAGGCGAGGCACATGCGGCCAGCACCACCACGACCACGATACACCCGCCCAGAGCCATGCCCATCCTCGTGCCCATCGCTACCTCCTGGTCCCCCTCCAGGCTTCCGGACCATCCTGAGCGTCGGGCGGGCCCAGGTGGATCGAAGCATCGGCCACGTCCGGCCACTGGCCCAATTCCCGCACCGCAACCTGCAGGAGGGCTTCCAGGTCCAGGGTACGGGACAAGTGCTCCGAGACCTGGCTGAGCACCTGTTCGCGGATTGCGCGGCGCTGGGCGTCATCGTACAGGCGGGCACTTTCCAGGGCCACGCCCAACTGTTCGGTGAGCAGTTGTACGAGCGCGACCTCCTCGGCGCTCCACTCGCCAGCGCCCGCCGGCTTGCGCAGCCGCACGCCGCCCAGGACCTGTTCGCGCACCCGGATCGGCAGGCGGACTTCCGTCGGCGTCTCCTGGCCCGCCAGCGGGGGAGCGGAGACGTCCAGGCGGGCCACGCCCAGCGCGTCACAGCGGTAGCGCAGGGCGCGCTGCGCCCGCAGCGCCTGCGCCCAGGCCTGGCGGGTGACCTCCCCGTAGGCGCGGCGCACCGTCTCCAGCGCAGCCTGGCTCTCCGCGAACAGCCGCGCGTTATCCAGGGCCGTCGCGATCTGATCGGCCACGGTACGCAGGACGGCCAGCGTATCGGCGTCGAAGACAGCGGGGCGGTCGCTCTGCAGTTCGAGCGCGCCGATGACCTGCCCGCGGGCGATCAGCGGCAGGACGGCCTCGGCGCGCGCACCCGGCAGGTAGGGAGGTTCGCCGCTGTGCACCGCCTCGCTCACGTCCTCGGTGATCACGGTCCGCCCACCGGTCACGCACTGGACGACCTTCGACGGGCTGGCGAGAGCGAGGCGCAGGCCATGCTCGCGCATCGCCCGCCCTACCTCCCCGCTGCCCACCCGGTAGACCACGCCGGTCCGCGATTCGTCCAGCATGAACACGGCGACGTGGTAGAGACCAAACCCCTGGCGCAGCGTGTCCACCACCACCTGCAGCATGTGCTCTGGATCGAGGATCACCAGGGCCATCTGGCTGACCTCGGAGGCGGCCCGAAGCTGGGCCGAATAGCGTTCCAGGTCGCGGGTGCGCTCGGCGACCCGTTCCTCCAGCGTCTCGCGCATGGCCGTCAGTTCCCGGTTGGCCTCTCGCTGGGCGTGCTCGTTCCGGCGGGCGCGGTCGAGCGCCCCGCTCATGCTGTCCACGGCATAGCGCAGCAGCAGGCCGGTCAAGGCCAGCGCCGCCGCCGGCACGACCAGATGGCCAAAGTTCAATGGCCCCATCCGGATCGTCACCACCCCGCTGGTCTCGGCCACGTAAGCGCCCGTCAGGGCCAGGATGCCGAAGAGCATCGAAACCAGCGCGGCGCGACCGCCCAGCAGCAGGCCGGCAATCGCCACGAGCAGCGAATAGGCCATGATGCTGCCGTCCCGCAGACCGCCGATCATGACCACCCAGTAGGTCATGAAGAGCCCGACGATGGTGGCAACGATGATCGCCGGAATCCGGGTCCACCCCCGTCGCACCAGGAAGAGCAGGCCGACACAAGCGAGCGTCATCACTACACCCGCCACTATAGTGAAGATCCCCGAGAACGTCAGCTGCGGGCCGAGCCGCGTCCCCAGCATCACCGTCGTCACGAGCGTCATGGCGAGGAATATCCACAGGACGATGTATAACAGGCGAGCGACGCGGGTCTTCTCCTCGTCCTCGAAAACGGGTGGAACAAAGAGCCGTCCAATCCTTGCGCGCATGCTCATGGGCCACCTACTCCCAGTTCACCCTCATCGCCGCCCAGCCAGACTTCGGCCTCCTCCAGGCCGAGTTGGCCGAACATCTCGCGGACAGCGGTCTCGAGCACGGTGCCGATATCCAACGTCTCGCGGATGCGCGAGGAGACCTCGCCGATCAGCCGCTCACGGGCAGCTAACCGCTGCGCGTCCGCATAGAGGCGGGCGGTCTCCAACGCCAGGCCGATCTGGTCGCTCACCTCGCGGGCCAGAGCGACCTCCTCCGGTCGCCACGGTTCCATCGCCGGGTCCCGCTGCAGCACGACCGATCCCAGGCTCGTCTGGCGGAAGGAAATCGGCAGCACCAGGCGATGGCTCGTCGTTTCGGGAGACGGTGGAGGGGCTGCCGCGATCGGTTGCACATCCACCTGCGTGTAGCGGAAGGCGACCGATTGGCGGGTCAGCCGCTCTTGCCAGGCCCGGTAGACCTGCTGTCCATAGAGCACCTGGAGCTCCTGCAGCGCCTGGCGGCTGGCCTCCAGCAGGCGGGCGTTCTCGATCGCCAACCCCAACTGGTCGGCCAGCGTCTCCAGGATGGCAATATCCGCCTCGCTGAAGGCCGCCTCCTGGGTGGACTGCACGTCCAACACGCCAATGACTTGTTCGCGCACCTTGAGCGGGAGGGCCATCTCCGATCGGGTGGCGGGCAGGTCGGGGTTGTCGAAGAATACGGCGTCCTTGCCCACGTCCAGGGCGATGCGCGGTTGAGCTGTGCCGGCCGCGTAACCGACGACGCCGACCTTGCCGACTGCCAGGCGGTGGCCGCGGGCCAGCATCCGCTGCCCGCCCTCCGATGACGCCGCCCGCAGCACCGCGTACTCGCGGTTCTCGTCCAGCAGGAAGATGCCGGCGTGGTAGAACCCGAACCGCTCGGAGATGATGCGCACGGTAGTATCGAGCAACGCGCCCACGTCGCGGATCTCCGCCGCGTCCCGCGCCACCTGGGCCGCCGTCTGCAACTGGATCGTGCGCTGCTGCAGGTCGGCGGTGCGCTCGGCGACCCGCTGCTCCAGGCCGGCGATCAGTTCGCGCAACTGGGCAGTCATGCTATTGAAGGCGCGGGCCAGGCTACCCACCTCATCCTCCCGCACCACGCGGGCCACGCGGCCCAGGTCGCCGCCGGCGATCTGGGCCGCCGTATCGGCCAGCTCGGCCAGCGGGGCAGCGATGCTCCGCGCCAGGGCGAACGAGGCCAGCACCGCCAGGGCCACGACCAGCAAGGCCACGCCGATGTTCACATTCCGCGTCAAATAGACGGCGGAGAGCGCCTCCGACAGTTCCTGTTCCGCCACCAACGCCACCTGCAGGTCGGGCAGCCAGCGCACCTCGCCGATGACCGGCACGCCGAAGGCATCTTCGTACACGCCCCGATAGGTCGTGCGCTCATCGAGGGCAGTGTCAATGCCCGTGCTGCGCACATAGCGGATCGGCTGGCCAGCCAACTGACCGGTCAACAGGGCATGGTTGACCCCGACCAGGTAGGTGCGCCCCGTCTCGCCCAGGCCGGCCCGTTCGCTCATCAGCGCGTCCAGAGCGGCCAGGTTGGCCCGCCCCACCAGAACAGCCAGAACCTGCCCATCCTCAGAGGTAACCGGCCGGGCAACAACGATCACCGTCCGCCCCAGGCGCGGGATATAGGCCGGCGGCTGGATGTAGGGGCCGGTCAACCCCTGCAGGAAATACGTCTGGGTACTGAAATCCTTGCCCTCCTGTCCTATCTCGGTGGAGAGGAGCACCACACCGTTCGCGTCCAGTAGCTCCAGGGACTCGTAGCGACCGGTGCGCTCGATCGTTGCCTGCAGCCGCTCCAGCAGGCGATCGTGCGCCTGCTGACGGACACCAGGATAGGGCATGGTCGTGCTCGTCAACGCCGCCACGCGTCCGACAAAGTATTCCTCGCTGACGATCGCAACCAGATCGTTCTGCAGTTCCCGCGTCAGGGCGGAAACCTCCGCCTCTTTCAGAGAAGCCACCGATTCGAGCTGCCGGGCAACCTGCT
>DAOTYW010000083.1:0-8145 GCA_034434755.1 Anaerolineae bacterium
AGGACGCGGCCGATCTCGCGCACCGCGGCCCGCAGGGTGGCATCCACGTCCAACGACCCCCGGAAACGTTCCGCCAGCTCACGGGTGAGGCGTTCACTCTGGGCCTGCTGGCGGGTGACCTCCAGCAGGCGGGCGCGCTCCAGGGCCACCGCCGCCTGGCCGGCCAGCGTCTCATAGAGCTGTCGGGTCGCGTCGGAGAGCAGGCCACGCTCGGCGCGATAGACGAAGAAGAACCCGATCGGGCGCCCGCCGACCAGCAGCGGGAAGTTCGCCACCGACTGGGCGCCGGCCCGCTCGATGATCGCGCGGCTGCTGGCCGGCAACAGATCGGCCTCCTCCAGGCTGGGAAATATCCACTGCTGTTGATACTGCAGCAATGTCGGATCCTCGCGCAACTCGGTGCGCACCCCTGGTACCATCGTGGAGCGCCGGTCGCGCCGCCAGGCCCGCCCGATGCGGATCACCTCCGGTTGGCCATCGGACGGTTCGAACAGGCCGACCACACAGCCCAGGGCCTCGGTGCCGCTGATCACCGAGAGGAGCGCGTCGAGCACATCGTCGGGCGACAGTGCCGTCGTCATGGCGCGGCTGGCGCGATAGAGCGGACTGGTCGCCTCCAGGAGCGATGCCTCTGCGGAGACCCGCCGCGCGTTCTCGATGGCGATGGCGATCTGGTCGGCCATGCTCTGCAGCGCCCGCACGTCGTCGGAGTCGAAAGCGTTCTCCTCGTGCGACTGGACGTCCAGCACGCCCAGCAGCCGCCCGCCCACGACCAGGGGGAGGGTCATCTCGGAACGGCTGTGGGGCAGAAGCGGGTTAGCGAAGTGCACGGCATCCTCCCCCACATCCAGGGCGATGCGCGGTTGGCGGTGGACAGCCGTCCAGCCGACCATGCTCGTCTCTTCGACCTTCAGGCGGTGTCCCTGCGCCTTCATCTTCGCTCCCGCCTCGCCGGTCGCCTCGCGCAGCACCGCCCACTCGCCGGATTCGTCGAGCAGAAAGATGCCGGCGTGATAGAAGCCGAAGCGGTTGTTGATCAGGTCAATCGTCTGCCGCAGCAGTTGGTCCACATCGAAAATAGAAGTGATCGCCCGTCCGATGTCGGCGCTGGCCTCCAACTGGATCGCCCGTCGCTGCAGGGCGTAGTTCGCTTCCTGCAGGGCGCGGGTGCGCTCGGCGACGCGGTCCTCCAGTTCGGTATAGAGCCGCTGGAGCCGATCGGCCATTTGATTGAGGGCCGCCGCCAGGGCACCCAGTTCGTCCTGGCGCTCGACGGGGACCCGCTCATCCAGGTGACCACCGGCCAGCAGCGACAGGGCATGGGCCAGCCGCTCGACCGGGCCGCTGATGGTACGGACAAAAGATATGACCGTCCCGCCCGCGACAATCAGGGTCAGCACGACCACGACGGCCGGCACCACGCCGGCGATGCGGCGCGCGGCGGTCACCTGTCCGGCAGCGACGGCTTGTTGCTCCTGCGTCAGGCGGACGATCTCATCCACTGACTGAACAACGGTCTGGTGATAATCGGTCAACAGTTCACTCTGGTAGTACTGGACACGGTCCCACTGCGCCTGGCGAACGGCCGGGGTGATCAGGTCAACCAGGGAGTCCACGCGGGCGACGCGGGCCTGGACACGGGAGGCCGCGAGACGCCGCGGATCCAGGGTGGGCAGGTCGGCTACCGCTGCACTCAAGCGGGTTCGCGCATCGGCCAGGGTGACACGGGCCTCCGCCAAAGACTGCAACACCTCATCGGGGTCGCCGCCGACTGCGGCGCCCAAGATTGCCAGCAGGTCAGCCGACGCGCGGGCCATCTGCAAGGCCGCGACAGCTCGTTCGCCCTCGCGGGAGAGTGCCTCATTGGCCTGACCCAGTTGCTGGAGGATCACGGTGTTGATTGCCCCACCGATCAACAGCAGGATCAGGATGATGCCGAAGCTCCAGAAGAGCCGCGCGCGGATGGTCAGGCCGGCCATCTGGAAGCCGAGGACCGTCGGGCCGCGCAGGCGGGCAGGCCGCGGCCCGACCTCCGTTTCCGGCGGGCGGCGCGCTGGCGGCTCCGCCGGTACGGGCGCGGCCGTGCCGTTTGGGGCCGGCGGCGTATAACCGGAGAAAAGCTCATCGAGCGAATGTTTCAAGTGATCGTTGCTTCTCTCTTCACTCATGGCCGGACAGCCTCCTTGGCCGGCAGCGATGTCTCGTCGGCAGGCGTCGCCGCGGCCGCCGGGTGCGGCAGACAGGCGAGCACCTCATGGACCAGGGCGCGGTACTGGGCCGCGGCCCGCGTCCGCGGCGCGTAGCGGGTCACCGGCAGCCCGAACGCCGGCCCCTCGCGCAGCCGCGTGTCCACCTGGATGATCGTTTCGAACATCGCCTTCGCGAAACGGGAGCGCATGTAGTGCAGGATCAGGTGATGGACCTTGTTGCGCCCATCGAACAGCGTCACCAGCAGCCGGTAGCTCAGCCGCGGATTGCTCTTCCGCCGCACCAGGGTGACCATCTCCAGCATCTGGCCGAGCGACCGGGCGGCGTAGTACTCGCATTGGACAGGGACGATGAGCAGGTCGGCCACCGTCAGCGCGTTGAGCGTCAGCGTGCCAAAGGAGGGCGGACAATCCATCAGCACGATGTCGTACAGGTCCCAGCCCCGCTGCTCCATATCCAGCCGCAGCCGATACTCGTAGCCGGGCCGATTATACAATACTTTGTCCAGTACCATCAACTCGCGATTGGCCGGGGCCAGATCGAGGCCCTCCACGGGCGTCTCCTGGCTGACGGAGATCAGCGAACGATGGCTCAGCATCACATCGCCGACGGTGTGGCGCAGGGTATCCGGATGGACGCCCAGGGAGACCGTCAGATGGGCTTGGGGGTCCAGGTCCACCAACAGCACGCTCAGGCCCTGCTCGGCCAACCCGCCGCCCAACGACAGACTGGTCGTGGTCTTGGCGACCCCGCCCTTGTTACTGGCGACGGCGATCACCCGGGTCACGATACATCTCCCTCCACACAACGATCCGGTCGCAACGGCAGGCTGAAAGTGAAGGTAGAGCCCTTGCCCCACTCACTCTCCACCTCGATGGTGCCGCCGTGCAGCTCGACGAACTCCTTGCTCAGGGCCAGTCCCAGCCCGGCGCCATCGGGCCGACGGCCGTTCTCCAGCGCGCCCTGCTCGAACCGTTCGAAGATGCGCTCCCGATCCAACGGCGGGATGCCGATGCCGGTATCCCTGACGCTGACGTAGACGTGGTCCGCGTCCGACCAGGCGCGGACGCAGATCTCCCCATGCGAGGTGAACTTCGCCGCGTTCGTCAGCAGGCGCAGCAACACCTGGCGGATGCGCGCCGGGTCGGCCGGCACGAGCGGCAGGCCCTCGGCGATCTCCGTGCGCAGTGCGATCCCCCGATCACGCACCAGGGCGCTGGCAGTGGCCATGACGCTGTGGATCAGGTCGGCCAGGTCCAGCTCCCGTCGCTCCAGCTCCATCATGCCCGCCTCGATCTGCGAGACATCCAGCAGGTCGTTGATCAGACCGAGCAGGTGCTGGCTGTTGTGATAGATGATCTGCAGGTCCTCCCGCTGCTGCTCGTTGAGCGGCCCGTCAATCTCCTTGAGCATCAGACGGGAGAAGCCGATGATGTTGGTCAACGGCGTGCGCAGCTCGTGGGACATGTTCTCCAGGAAGCGGCGCTTGGAACGGTCCAGCTCGCGCAACCGCTCCGCCGCTTCCCGTTCCATCGCGTAGACACGGGCGTTCTCCAGGGCGACGGCGATCTGATGGGCAACATTCTGCAGGACGGACACCTCATCCGGGTCAAACTCCTCCTGCGCCGTGCTCTGGACGTGCAGCACGCCGAGCGTGCCCTCTCCCAAACGGAGCGGCAGCACTACCTCCGAGCGCGTGTACGCGGCCGGCGGCCCCACCTTGACCGCGATGGGACGGTTGATGACCAGCGCTTGGCCCTCGCGGGCGACCTGGCTCAATGGGTCGGGCCGGTCGAGGGGGATCAGCTCCCCGTGGGACGGATCGGCCTGACCGACCGCTGCACGGCGCGACAACATGCCGCTCGACGGGTCGAGCGTGTAGACTGCCACGTATGAATAGACGAAACGATCCCGGATCAGGCTGACCACCTGCACCAGGAGCCGATCCGGATCGAGCACGGAGATGATCGCCTGCCACACTTCCAGGCTGGCCTGCATCTGGATCGCCCGCCGCTGGATCAGGTAGTTCGCCCGCTGCAGCAGCTCGGTCCGTTGGGCGACCTTCGCCTCCAGGTCGTTGTACAGCGCCTCCAGCTCGGTGCCCATGCGGTTGAAGACATGGGCCAGGATGCCGATCTCGTCGCGGGAGGAGACCTCCACCCGCTGGGACAGGTCGCCGCCGGCGATGCGCAGGGCAGACTCGGTCAGCTCGACCACGGGACGGGTGATCTGACGGGTGACGAAGGCGGCGATCACCGCTGTCGCCATCGCTGCGCCCAGGGTCGCGGCGATGACCGCCGCGGCGACAGCGTCGTTGCCGGCGAAGGCCTCCTCCTGCGATTGTTCGACAAAGAGCGCCATGTCACAGGCGGGCAGCCAACGATAGGCGCCGATCACCGGCACATGGGCATAATTCGTGTAGAGACCCTGATAGGCCTGGCCGGCCAGGGCAGCCTGCACCGCCGGGCCGGAGAGCATATCCCCTTGGGGCAAGGCCATGCCATCCCGACCGACCAGGTACGCCTGTCCCGTCTGGCCCAGTCCGGCCGTTTCCCCCAGGAGGCGCGCCAGCTCAGCGGCGTCGAAGCGGGCCGCCACGTACGGCCAGCGGTCATCCATGTCCGCCGGAGCGACCAGGACAATGCCCGTCTGTCCGCGCCAACCGATGAACGTCCGCACCGCTGGCTCACCGCCTTCCACCGCCGGTCCGCCGTCGAGGGGGAATACATCCCCTTCCCACCCAGCCTCGCTGGCCCAGGCGACCCGTCCGGCGGGGTCCAGCAGGGCCATATCCGTGCCGCCCAACCGCAGCGCCAGTTCTTGCAGACCCGTGCGGACCCCTTCGGGCGCCGGTTGCGCAACCGCCAGGGTCTCAGCCAGTTGCTCGTCGCCAGAGAGCAGGGACATATCCGCCACCCGCTCCTCCACCCAGCGAGAGATCTGGGCTTCCTTGAACGCGGCCACCGAGACGAGCTTCTCGGTAACCTCGTGCTGAATGCTCGAACGTCCGCGGTCGGTCGCGTACCAACTGACGACACTGAGCGGGACGATCGCCATGATAAGAAAGGCGGTCAGGAGCGTCCGCCCCAGCCCGCCCCGCATGCCGACTGCCGGCACCTCCAGTTCCGTAGCCGCTGCCGCGCCGGTCCGCGCGTCCGGCTTCACGACCTTTCCCACACCGGCTCCCCGAGCAGGACGCGACGGATCTGATCGGGGAAGCGGTCAGGGTCGAGAGGTTTGCCAATGAAGCCGTTGAAACCAGCCTGACGGGCCCGCTCGATGTTCTCCTGGCTGGCGTCGGCGGTGACAGCGATGATCAAGACATCCTTGAAATGGGGATCGGCCCGCAACATCTGCAGGACCTCGTAGCCATCCCGTTCCGGCAAGAACAGATCCATCAAAATCAGGTCCACGCGCGGCAGGGTCTCGGCGAACTCCAGCACCTGCCAGCCGGAAGCCTTCCACTCACACCGTTGCACGCCCAGGTAGGCCAGCAGGCGGGCGATGAGCAGGAAGTTGTTCAGATTGTCCTCGACAACGAGGACAGTCGCATCCTGTGGTTTGATCGCCATATCCAGACTGTCCGCAAATGCTGCATCACCGGGTTCTGCTACGGTCGCCGACGGAGGAACCCGGCGACCTGAACCGGCAGGGCATCCACATCCACCGGCTTCTGGATGTAGCCAGTGCAACCGGCGGCGATCGTCCGTTCGCGATCCCCTTTCATCACATTGGCCGTCAAGGCCACGATCGGCACCCGCTCCATCCCCGGAAGCTGACGCAACAACCCGACCATCTGGTAGCCATCTACCTCCGGCAGGTTGATATCCAGCAGGATCAGATCCGGCTGTAACCGGCGGGCCGCATCCAGACCGGAGGGCCCATCCGTCGCCTCGAGCACTTCGTACCCCTCGGCCTGCAAAATGCGCCGGACAAGTAACCGATTCTCCGCGTTGTCCTCGATGTAGAGAATCGTCGTTTTGCCCATCCTCTTCACCTCACACCGCTATTATATCACAACTCCGCGCAAAGATGGCAAGTCACGGTTACAGAAGGGTTACAGGAACGGTGGTCTGTCATCAGCGGTCGGTGGTCGAAAAGCGGCGCGCCACCCATGCCTGCCCATCTGGACTCAGAACCCATTGGGCGAAATCGCGCACCGCGCCCGTCGGTTCAGCGGGGGCAGCCAGGAACAGCGGATACGCCAGCGGACCGCCTTCCTGCACCGCACGGTCGGGCAGCAGCCCGTCAATGGCCAGGGCACGCACCGACCCATCCAGCCGCCCCAGGGAAACGTAACCGATCGCGCCCGGCGTGGCGGCGACGGCCTCCACCATCGCCGCGCTGTCGGCGACCATCAACGCCGTCAGCGTCACGTCCCTCCCGTCCATCACCGCCGCCTCGAAGACGGCCCGCACGCCCGATCCCTCCTCGCGGCTGACCACCTGGATCGGCGTCCCGTCCGCCCACTCGCCGATGCGCCCGCGAAAGACCTCGTGCAGGTCGGGTCGGTTGAGGCTCTCGGCCGGCACGGCGGGATGGACGATAACGGCAACCGCATCGCGGGCAAAGGAGACCGTCCACAGCGGCGCGGGGTCCTCACTTGCCCAGGAGAGCAGGGCCAGGTCGGCCGCGCCAGCGCGCAATCGCTGCTCGGCTACAGCGTCGTTGAACACGTCTACCTGGACTGTGATCCAGGGGTAGGCCTCCTGGTAGGCGATCGCCAGCTCTTCAGCCAGCGGCCCGCAGGTGTCCGTCGCCACGATTCGCACCGTCTCCGGTTGCGGGGTGACAGTGAGCGGCTGGGGCGCGCAGGCAGCGAGCAGGGTGAGCAGGAGGAATGTTGCGTATTGCGTGGTGCGTGTCGCGTATCGCCTATCGCCTATCGCGTATCGCCTATCGCGCATCGTTCTTCAGACCTCGGACTTCCTATCGCAGAAGGGCAACCACCAGGCAAAAGATGCCGAACAGCGCGCAATAGATGGCGAAGGGGTAGAGCGGTCGGCGTTGAAGGTAGCGCAACAGGAAATGGATGCAGGCCAGGCCGGAGGCGAGCGCTGCCAGGAAACCGATCAGCAGGACAGGGGCCTGCGCCGCCAGATCGCCCGCCTGCGCCAGGTCGGTGAGCTGTAAGAGGCCCGCGCCCAGGATGATCGGAGTGGACAGGAGAAAACTGAAACGGGCAGCGGCTGAGCGCGTCAGGCCCCGCCCCATCCCAGCGGCGATGGTCGCGCCGGAGCGGGAGACACCCGGCAGGATCGCCACCGCCTGCGCCGCCCCGACGACCAGCGCGTCCGACCAGGAGAGCGTCTCCAGGCCGCGCACCCGGCGCCCCCAGCCCTCGGCCAGGGTCAGCAGCGCCGCCGTCACCAGCAGGAAACCGGCCGCGGCGACCGGGCGGGCAAACAAGCTCTCGAAGAAGTCCTCCAACAGAAAGCCCACCAGGGCCGCCGGCACGGTGCCGAGAACGAGCAAGAGCAGCAGGCGGGCCTGGGGATCGAACAGCGAGCGTGCCCGGACGGCCCGCCAGGCCCCACGCAGCAGTGCCAGCCAGTCGCGCCAGAAGTAGCCCAGTACCGCCAGCGCCGTCCCCCAGTGCACCAGCGTGTCGAAGGCTAGGCCCGGCACGGTCCAGCCCAATAGCCACGGCACCAGCACCAAGTGGCCAGAGCTGCTCACCGGCAGGAACTCGGTGGCGCCTTGCAGAAGGCCCAGGAGCAGGGATTGGAGTAGTGTCATGGCATCTCCTCGTGTGGTGGTTAGTGGTTAGTGGTTAGTGGTGAGTGTTACGTGTTGGGCGCGAACGGAATACGCAACACGCAACACGCAACACGCAACATGCATCACGCATCACGTCTCACGTTTCACGTGTCACCTTTCACGTTTCACGTTTCACGTTTCACGTTTCACGTTTCACCGCAGATACACCAACGGATC
>DAOTYW010000084.1:0-12683 GCA_034434755.1 Anaerolineae bacterium
GACGAGGGCGCCCGCATCATCGCCAAATACTCCCACTGGATCACCGACGAGCGCAAGATGGCGCTGGCCAAACCCGACGCGATCTACATGCACCCCCTGCCGGCCGACCGCAACATCGAGGTCACCGACGGGGTGATCGACGGCCCGCAGTCGGTGGTCTACGACCAGGCCGAGAACCGCCTGCACGCGCAGAAGGCGGTGATGGCGTTGACGATGTGACGCGGGGACACGGAGACGCGGAGACGCGGGGACACGGAGACAGGGAGACACGGAGAGGCAGAGAATGGTGAGGAAGCTCGCGGTCGTGGCGATCGGCGGGAATTCGCTGATCAAGGATAAGGAACACCAGACGGTGGAGGATCAGTACCAGGCGGCGAAGGAGACCTGCTTCCACATCGCCGACATGATCGAACAGGGCTGGGACGTGGCCATCGGCCACGGCAACGGCCCGCAGGTCGGCTTCATCCTCCGCCGTTCGGAGATCGCGCACAAAGTCGCCGGCATGCACGAGGTGCCGCTGGACGCTTGCGGCGCCGACTCGCAGGGGGCCATCGGCTATGCCCTGCAACAGAATCTGCGCAACGAGTTCAGGCGACGGGGGATCGAGAAGCAGGCCGTCACCGTCGTCACCCAGGTGGTGGTTGACCGCAACGATCCCTCGTTCCAGAACCCAACCAAGCCTATCGGCGGCTTTATGGACGAGGCGGAAGCGCGCGAGCGCGCCGAAAAAGAGGGCTGGGCCGTGGTCGAGGACGCCGGACGCGGCTGGCGCCGGGTGGTCGCCTCGCCGATCCCCCAGTGGATCGTCGAGCTGGACGCCGTGCGCGAACTGCTACACGCCGGCATGATCACCATCACCGTCGGCGGCGGCGGTATCCCGGTGATCGAGGACGAACACGGCAACCTGGTCGGTGTGGCGGCGGTGATTGACAAAGACTACGCCTCCTCTCTGCTGGCCCGCTCCATCCAGGCCGACCTCTTCCTCATCTCCACCGCCGTCGAGAAGGTCTACCTGAACTACAACAAGCCCGAACAGCGGGCGATCGACCGCATGACCCTCGCCGAAGCGAAGCAGTACATGGCCGAGGGCCACTTTGCCAAAGGCAGCATGCTGCCCAAGATCCAGGCGATCATCTGGTTCCTGGAAGCGGGCGGTAAGGAAGCGCTGATCACCGACCCGCCGAACATCGCCCGCGCCCTGCGCGGCGAGACAGGGACGTGGATCGTTCCATAACGGGTTGCAGGTTTCAAGGTTTCAGGTTACCCATCGCGCCCTCAATCGGCAACTTGAAACCTCCAACCTCCAACCTCCAACTTCCAGCATCCAGATGAGCTACATCCTGGGCCTCAAGTGCACCATCTGCGGCGCGGAGTACGGGCCGGATGAGCTGGATTACGTCTGCCCCCGCCACGGCGCCGACGGCATCCTCGATGTCGTCTACGACTACGAACGGATCCGTCGGGAACTCACGCCCGACGCGCTGATCGCCAGCGGCGACCGCTCGATGTGGCGCTACCTGCCGCTGCTGCCGGTCGAGCCGGAAGCGACCCGCCGGCTGATCGCCGGCACGCTGCTGGAGACGGTCGGCTGGACACCGCTCTACCCCGCACCGCGCCTGGCCGCCCGCCTGGGCCTGCGCCACCTGTGGGTCAAGGACGAAGGCCGTCAGCCGACCGCCTCCCTCAAGGACCGCGCCTCGGCCGTCGCCGTGGTCAAGGCCCGCGAACGACAGGCGGCCGTGGTCACCACCGCCAGCACCGGCAACGCCGCCGCTGCTCTGGCCGGCCTCTGCGCCGCCGTCGCCCAACCCAACGTCATCTTCGTCCCCCGCACCGCCCCGCAGGCCAAGATCGCCCAACTGCTGGCCTACGGCGCCACCGTCCTGCTGGTGGACGGCACTTACGACCAGGCCTTCGACCTGTGCCTGGCAGCCTCCCGCGCCTTCGGCTGGTACAACCGTAATACCGCCTACAACCCCTACATGTCCGAAGGGAAGAAGACGGTGGCCTACGAGATCTGCGAGCAGCTCACCGGCCGCCAGACGCAAATCGCCGGTCGCCCGAACGCGCCTGACGTGCTCCTCATCCCCGTCGGCGACGGCTGCATCATCGGCGGGGTGCACAAGGGGCTGCGCGACCTGGCCGCGCTGGGCTGGATCGAGCACATGCCGCGGCTGATCGGCGTGCAGGCCGCCGGGTCGTCCCCGCTGGTGGACGCCTGGGAACGCGGCCTGGAGGGCTGGGAGATGGCCGCCGTGCCGGCCCACTCGCTCGCCGACAGCATCGTCGCCGGGCTGCCCCGCGACCGCATCAAAGCGTTGCGGGCGGTGCACGAGACCGGCGGGGCATTCCTCCGCGTCAGCGATGAGGAGATCTTGGCCGCTATCCCCCTCTTGGCCCAGACCTGTGGGGTCTTCGCCGAGCCGGCCGCCGCCGCCGCCCTCGCCGGCCTGATCCGGGCGATCGAGCAAGGACTGGTGCGCGCCGACGACCGGGTGGTGGTTCTGTCCACCGGCTCCGGCCTCAAGGACGTCGCCAGTGCCATGAAGGCGGTACACCAGCAGCCGGCCGTCATCAAGCCGGAACTGGACGCTGTCAGACAGGCGTTACATGGTTGAGGTGGTCTTCCTGGGCAGCGGCGGGGCCTTCTCGGCCGGGCGACGCAGCAACACCGCTCTGCTGATCGAAGCGCCCGGCCTGCGCATGCTGGTCGAGGCCGGGCCGCCGATCTTGCAGCAACTGGCCCGCGTCGGGCATGCTGCGATGGACATTGACTGGCTCTTCGTCACCCACGCTCACGGCGATCACATGCTGGGCTTCCCCATGCTGGTGCTCTGTCACCTGGATGCCCGCCGCCCATTGCGCGTCTACGCCGGCACGACCACCATGGCCCGCCTGAAGGCACTGTGGGAACTGGCCTACCCTGGTTTCGCTGACGAACGCCTCAACATCGCCTGGCACCCGTGCCCGGAGGAGGCGACCGAGGAGCAACCGTTCGCGCCGGGCGTCACCCTGCGCACCGCGCCGGTGCCTGCCCCGCCCGACCTGCCCACCCTCGCCGCCCGCTGGGACTTCGCCGTGGGTGGTTCGCTCGCCTTCGTCACCGACACCGTGCCCAACGACGCCGCCGTCGCCTTGGCCCACGGCTGCGACCTGCTGATCCACGAGGCCTCGTTCAGCGCCGTGCTGCAACCCGACCTCGATCCGTCGCCATACTTCCACAGCACGGCCCGCCAGGCTGGCGAAGTAGCCCGCGCCGCCGGCTGCCCGCGCCTGGCCCTCATTCACCTGGGACCGCGCATCGGCGAACAGCCGGACATGCTGGCCGCGGAGGCGCGCGGCGAGAGCGACCTGGAGGTGATCGTACCCGAGGACGGGCAACGATACATCCTGAGGTAGATCACGATGAGCAAGATCGGTCGCAGCGAGCATAGGCGGTGGTCCTGGTGGACGTTGACTATCGCCGTGGCAGCGTGGCTTCTGTGGATGACGCTCCGCCCCAATCCGACCGTCGCCGGCGATCTTGCGCCATGGACGACGGCGGCGGCGCGCCAGGGCATCTCGCCGTACGCGCTCATCAGCCTGGCCGGCAACGTCGTCGTTTTTGTTCCCCTCGGAGCGGCGCTGGCGCCGGCCGTGGGCGGCGCGCAGTTGTGGCGACGATTCGCGCTGGCAACGCTCGTCGGCGCCGGGTTCAGCCTGCTCATCGAACTGACGCAGGCCACTCTCGCTACTCGCGTGGCCTCGCCGGGCGACTGGCTGCTCAACACAATCGGCACGATGACCGGGGCAGCGACCGCGTGCCTGGTCGTCGCTCTGCGATCCTTGTCCATTCGACGGAGGTACCTGCAATGATTGACCTGTCCATCCACCCCGAAACCCTCCAGCGCGCCGTCCAACGGGCGCGCGAGCGGCACATCCTCATCCCCACCTTCGCGCAAATGAAGGACCCGTCGCGCATCCCCGACTCGCTCAAGGCCCGCCTGCGCAGCGTCGGCCTGTGGGACGTGGACTCGCTCAACCTGTTCCGCATCACCTGGAAGAACGAGCCGACCGTCCACGGCGGCGGCTTCGGCGGCGTGAACACCCTGGAACTGCCGCCGTCGCTCACCGGCGTCCCGGCGCGCATCATCGCCCTGGTCGGTAAGTGGTTCCCCACCGGCGCGCACAAGGTCGGGGCAACCTTCGGCTGCCTGGTGCCGCGGCTGGTCACCGGCCAGTTCGACCCCACGCGGCAGAAGGCGGTCTGGCCCTCGACCGGCAACTTCTGTCGCGGCGGGGCCTACAATGCCGCCCTGCTGGCCTGCGAGTCCATCGCCATTCTCCCCGAAGAGATGAGCCGCGAACGCTTCGAGTGGCTCTCCCGCCTGGCCGGCGAGGTCATCGCCACCCCCGGCTGCGAGAGCAATGTCAAGGAAATCTTCGACAAGTGTTGGGAACTGAAGCGCACCCGCGGCGACGAGGTCTTCATCTTCAACCAGTTCGAAGAGTTCGGCAACTACCTCTGGCACTACGAGGTCACCGGCCATGCGATGGAGGAGGTACTGCAGCGGGAGATGCGGCCGCAGGATGCCTACCGTGGCGTTGTGCTGACCACCGGTTCTGCCGGCACCATCGGCTGCGGCGATTACCTGAAGGCCGTCTTCCCGACCAGCAAAGTCGTTGCCAGCGAGGCGCTGCAGTGCCCCACCCTGCTGCTCAACGGCTTCGGCGGCCACCGCATTGAGGGCATTGGCGACAAGCACGTCCCCTGGATCCACAACGTCAAAAACACCGACCTGGTGACGGCGATAGACGACGAGGCGACCATCAGCCTGGTGCGCCTGTTCAACGAGCCGACCGGCCGCGCCTATCTGGTGCAGCAGGGCGTGCCGGAGGGACTGGTCGCGCGGCTCGATCTGTTGGGCATCTCCGGCATCGCTAACCTGCTCTCCGCGATCAAGTTCGCCCGCTGGTTCGAGATGGGCGAGCAGGACGTCGTCCTCACCGTTTTCACCGACTCGATGGAGCTGTACCAAAGCCGCCTGCGGGAGCTGCGCCAGGAGCGCGGCGAGTACACCGAACTGCACGCCGCCGCCGACTACCATCGCTACCTGCTCGGCTGCACCACCGACGCCATGCAGGAACTCACCTACTGGGACCGTCGCCGCATCCATAACCTGAAGTACTACACCTGGGTCGAACAGCAGGGCAAGACCTACGAGGAGATCCAGGCCCAGTGGTACGACGCGGATTACTGGACAGCCACCCAGCGTCAGGTAGCGGAGATCGATGCGCTGATCGAGCAGTTCAACGAAACGACGGGACTGTAGGACGGGCTGACAACCCGTCCCACACACGAGATCATGCCCACCCTCGAGCAGTGCCTGATCGACACCGACCCCGCCCGTCTGGAGGCGATCGCCGGGCTGTGGGGGCTGGATGACCTGCCCCGCAGACGGGCCGAGGCTGCCGCGCTCCTGGCGGAGCGGATGCTGGCCCCCGGCGGGCTGGACGAGGCCCGCGCCGCGCTGCCGGCGGACGCGCAGGCGGCCCTCGACGCGCTGCTGGCCGCTGACGGCCAAATGACCTGGGCTACCTTCGCCCGCCGCTGGGGAGAAGTGCGGGCGATGGGGCCAGGGCGGCTGGCCCGTGAGCGCCCGTGGGCCGCGCCGACCTCCCCCGCCGAGGCGCTGTGGTACCGTGGGCTACTTTTCCGCGCTTTCGTCGAGGGACCGACCGGGCTGGTCGAGGTGGCGCTGCTCCCGCCGGAGCTGCGCGAACGGCTGCCCGCACCTGCCACCCCACCATCGCTGCCCCTCCCGGCGGTTGACCCCCCGCCCGCCGCCCTCCTCGCTGGCGACGCCCTGCTCGACGACGCCTGCACGTTGCTGGCTTACCTGCAGAACCACCCCGTGCGGCCCGCTGCGGGCGGCGACTGGCCGGCGCGGGAGGGGGAGCGATTGGCCGCCCAACTGCGCGACCCCGCTCCCGACCGGCTGGCCTTCCTGCGCCACCTGGTCGAGCAGCTCGGCTGGCTGCGCGCCGATCGTGCCGGTTGCCTGCGCCCGCAACCTGGCCCGGTCGCTGCCTGGCTACAGGCGCCCAGCGGCGAGCAGCGCGCCGTCCTCACCCGCACCTGGCTGGACAGCCCGGCCTGGAACGACCTGTGGCACGTCCCCACCCTGCAGGTTGAGGACACCGGTTCGTGGCGCAACGACCCGCTCATCGCTCGCCGGGCGATCCTCCGCCACCTGACGGCCTGTCGGCCGGGGGAATGGTACAGCCTGGCCAGCCTGGCCGCCGGCATCCGCCAGACCGACCCCGACTTCCAGCGCCCCGATGGGGACTACGCGAATTGGTACGTCCGCGACGCGGCCAGCGGCAAGTTCCTCAGCGGCTTCGAATCGTGGGACGCGGTGGAGGGCGCGCTGATCCGCTACCTGCTCACCGGACCGCTGGCCTGGCTGGGGATGGTGGACCTGGGAGCGGAGGATCGGCCCGCCTACTGGCACGCCTCGGCATTCCGCCTATCCGCTGCCGGGACGGCCTTCCTGGGACTGTGCGAGCCAGAACCAGAGCCCCCCCAGCCACCGTTGACCATCCGCCCAGACGGCACGGTGCTGGTCCCCGCCGCTCGCCGCTACGAGCGCTTCCAGCTCAGCCGCGTCGCCGATTGGGAGCGCACGGGCGACCCGTACATCTACCGACTCACCCCGGCCTCGCTGGCGCGGGGCCGGCAACAGAAGATCGCCCTCGAACGGGTGATCGCCTTCCTGGAACAGGCTGCTGGCCAGTCGCTGCCGCCGACGCTGACCACGGCGCTGCGCCGCTGCGCCGACCATGGCCCTCAGGCGCGGCTGGAGCGCGGCCTGCTGCTGCGCGTGGCGGACGAGGAACTGATGAAGCAGATCGCCACCGCCCCGGCCACCCGCCGCCTCGTCCGCGAGGTGCTGGGGCCGACCGCCGCGCTGGTCGCTCTCGCTGACTGGCCGCGCCTGGCCCAGGCCCTGGTCGAACAGGGGCTGTTGCCAGACGTTGTGGAGGGATAAAGACCGATCTCCGAGGTCTCGCCCCGGAGATCGGTTTCTGAGGGCGATTTCCAAGGAGCGCAGGGCGAGCCGCCCGCCTGACAGGAGCAGTGTAGGGCGGGCCGCCCGCCCGACAGGAGCAGTGTAGGGCGGGCCGCTGGCCCGCCCTACCGCGTGTTACGCCTTGCGCCGGCGGGCGACGAAGAGCGCCCCGAGCGCGAGCAGGCCCAGCAAGGCTGCCGCGCCGATGGCGATCGCCGCCGGTGCGGAGCGGGCGGTGATCGAGGAGAGGGTGATCGCTGTCGGGTAGAAGCGGTGGCGGTAGTCCTCGACCTCGCCGTTGCGCGCCAGGCCGGTGGGCGAGACGCCGGTGAGGGTGGTCTTGTCGTAGAGGCGGAAGCGCATGAAGACGTGCCCGCCGCTGGTATTCGCGTCCGAAGGGATCGAGATGGAGAGGTCGTTGCTGCCGTTAGCCACGTTGCCGAAGACGATCATCTCGTCCACGCTGAGCGTGCCGTCGTTGTTCCAGTCGAACCAGCCGACCAGGTAGCCGTTGCTGCCGACGACGTCCGCCGTGAGACCCACAGTCACGCCGGGCATCCACGGCTCGCTCGTGAAGCCGATGCCGTCGTCGTAGGTGTCGCCCGCGGCGTCGGCTTTGGGCTGGCCATTGGCTTCGCTGCTGATGTTGGCTCCCAGACGCAGGTTGCCCAGGATGTGGCCGGGGCCTTCGCTGGCGATGGTGGTACGGTAGCTGTTCGGCAGGTCGCCGTAGTCAATGGCGGCGTAGTAGCCGAAGTCTACGTTCGCCTGGCTGTTGCCGCTGATGGACACCGTGTGGTAGTTGGCGACCTCGAACGCGCCAGCTGCGGTGACGTCCAAGCCGGCGAGCTGCGGCGATTTTGGATCGGTCGAGACAACATAGGTACCGTTGGGCAGATCGGTGAACTCGTAGTAGCCGCTGGCATCCGTGGTGGTGGTGCCGACCAGTTGTCCGCTCGAGTTCCACAGGTAGACGGTGACGTTGGCGTAGGGCGTATCGGTCCCGGAGTCATAGATATCGCTGGTTCCATCGCCGGTACTGCCCGCGTCGAAGAAGACGGTACCGCTGATGTTGTAGTCGCCAGCGTAGCGGTAGCCGAAGTCGCGGGTCAGGTCTTTGGGACTTCCTGCAGTGAGCGTAGTGCCGGCGCGGCCGTCGAGCGTCCCGTCGGGATCGTAGGTGTTGGACAGCCCGGTGGGGAAGTCGGTGTCGGACGCATCAACGACCACGGCGTAGGAGACGTTAGCGGTGCTCAATCCGCCAAAGGCGTAATAGCCATCCGAGTCTGTCTCGGTCGTGGCGAGCAGAGCACCCAACTCCCCATCTTCCACTACCCCATCGCCATCATCCGTCCAGGCGTACAGCCAGACGGTGATGTAGGGGATGCCCGACTCGTCCGCGTCTCGTGAGCCATCGCCGTCGCTGTCGATCCACAGCGTATCACCGATGACGCCGGGCGGGACGTAGCCGAAGTCGCGGCTGAGGTCGATCTGGCCGGTGCGCAGGTTGACGCCGGAGGCGCCGTCGCACAGGCCGGAGCCGGTGCAGGGCGTCAGCCAGTCGGGGTCACCGCTCTGGCTGTAGCCGGAGGGGATGCCGCTGTCCACCTTGACCACGTAGTTGCCCGCTTCCAGCCCGCTGAAGAGGTAGAGGCCGTCGCTGTCGGTGACATCGGTCGCCAGCGGGGTGGAGGAGATGGTGTCGCCGGCATCGTAATAGCCGTTATTGTTGGTATCCGTCCAGGTGTAGAGGCCAACGGTGACGCCGGCGATGCCCGGCTCGCCGATGTCCTGATTGCCGTCGCCGTCGTCGTCGCGCCAGATGCGGTCGCCGATGACTGCGCCAGGAGCAAAGCCGAAGTCGGCGTCCAGGTAGGTGCTGCCGTTGCTGATGGTGATCTGGCTCGTCGGGCTGGGCGTGGTCAGCTCATACGTGTGCCCGTAGACGTCTTCGGGCAGATCGGCGTCGGTGTCGTCCACCACCACGCGGTACTTGCCGTCGGGCAGGTTCTCAAAGAGGTACTTGCCGTCAGCATCGGTGACGGTGGTCGCCACGCGGGCGTAGGTGCCGTCGTTGTTGAGGTCGACCTCCAGCCAGACGGTGATGTTAGCGATGCCGGTCTCGGTGGGGCCGGCCTGGGTGCCGTCGCCGTTCATATCGCGGTAGACGGTGTCACCAATGGCGCCGACGCCGCGCGGCTGGTAGCCAAAGTCCACCGTATCGTCGCTCGGCCCCAGCGTGGCCAGGCCGCGGCTGTTGCAGGCCGTGCAGACGCCGCTCTCGTCAGGGTCCTGCGTCTCCGTCACGCCCGCCGGAAAGTCGGTGTCGTTCGTGTCCACGATGACCAGATAGTTGCCGGCGACCAGGCTGGCGAACTGGTAGAAACCGCTGCCGTTCGTTGTCGTGCTGGCAATGAAGGCGTCGTCGGTATCCATGAGGCCGTTGCCGTTGCTGTCCTCGTACAGGCTGACGGTGACGTTGCGGATGCCCTCCTCATTGCTGTCCTGCGCGCCGTCGCCGTCCCAGTCGTAGTAGACGGTATCGCCCAGGGTGTAGGAGCCCGTCTTGCGGAAGCCGAAGTCATGCGAGCCGGAGAGCGTGCCGGCCACAGCGTTGAAGGTGATGCGGTTGTTGATCGAGCCGTCGGACTCGCCGGTCTGCGTCCAGGCGGAAGTGCCGCCGGGGAGCGTGCTGGTGTCCACGGCGATGCAGTAGGTGGAGCCGGCGGTTAGGTTGCCGAACTGGTAGCGGCCGTTGGCGTCGGTCGTCGTGCTGGCCAACGACGCCCCGCTGCAGTCGCTGTTGGCATAGATGTGCACGGTGACGCCGCTGATCGGCCCCTCGCCGTCGTCCCTATCGCCGTCGCCGTTGTTGTCTTCCCAGACCAGGCCGTAGACGCCGGGGTTGATGTGGTAGCCAAAGTTGACGCCGTTGATCGTCTCGCCGGCGCTGTCGATGGGGTTAAAGTTGGCCGTCTTCAGGTCGGCGGCAGGATTGCCCCAGGTGCTGTCGCAGGTGGGGCAGGTGTGGCCCTGGGCGGTGGTGTCAGGCAGGGTACCGGTGACGCTTTGGTTGTCGTTGGCTTCGGCGGTCTGGCTGACCGTGCCCGGCAGGTTCCCGCTGTTTACCTGCACGTAGTAGAAGCCGTTGAGCAGGCCGTTGAAGGCATAGTAGCCGCTGGCATCGGTCGCCTGGGTGCTGACCACGCGCCATTCGCCGTTGTTTTGCGCATCGGTGCAGGGCTTGTTGCCGTTGGCAGGTGTCGTAATCAGATCTCCGCTTGTCTTGTCATAGCACCCATACAGCGTCACCTGCACGCCGGGGATGGGCAGGTCGCCGCCGCCGGGGTTATAGTTCCAGCCGCTGCTGTTGGGGTCGCTGTAGACGTAACCGTTAATGCTGCCGGTCTGGCAGATCGTCCCCGAGGCCGTATCGTAGACATTGTTGGCATAGCCGCCGTCGGCGAAGCGCGTGCCGGTGCTGCCGGCCGAGTTGTTCACCGTCTGCGAGGAGGTGCCGGAGATGGCCTTGGCCAGGAAGCGCACGGTGACGACGCGCGTCTCGCCGGGGTAGATCGGGCCGACGTTGGTCCAGGTGATGACGCCGGTGGTGGTGTTGACGGCCGTCTGCGGCGGGTCGGCGGAGACGAACTGCAGGTAGGTGGTGTTGTAGGTGTCAGTCAGCGGGACGGTGGTCATGATGTCGCTGGGGTCAACAGCCGGGCAGGAGCCGCTGGTGATGACGCGAAAGCCAATGGCGTCGATGTAGAGAGTGCTGGGGTCGGCGCCGCCGTTCTTCTCCGGCTCGAGGTGGAGGGTGAGGAGGGCAAAGTCGTCCCAGGTCCACGAGCCGCCGGGGGGTGTGACGCCGGACAGATCCCAGGTCAGGTAGCCCGCGTTGGCCTGCCCGGTGAAGGCGTTGATCTGGGCCGTCGAGAAGGTCACGTTGCCCAACTCGCTGGCGCCCTGGTACAGCCGGCCCACGGCATAGTCGTTGCTCAGGGCAGGGTAGACGTAGATGCGGAAGACGGCCTCCACCGAGCTGATCGTCCCGCTGCCGCTGGGATTGAAACCGGTGCCCTTGATCCAGCGGTTAGAGCCGATGCTAAAGTCGCCGCTGGCGAAGACGTTGTCCGGCTCGCCGAAGGCGGCGGTAGGGTTGGTAAAGCTCTTGGGCGGGTCGGCCGTGCTGCCGGTGACGGACCAGACCGGGTAGCGGCAGCCGCCGGGGACGGTCTCGCCCGTGCCGGGGCGCTCGTTGGCCAGGGCGATGGTGTAGAACACCTCGCGGCCCTCATAGCCGCCGCAGGTGCTTTGGCAGTCACCATCTGTTTGTCCATCGTCAGCGACGGCCCAAAGCCAAAGTCGGCCGTCTGGTAGCTCTGCCCGCTCGACAGGGCGACGGCGTAGAGCCCCGGCGTGGTCAGCCGGTAGCCGGTCGGGATGCTGCTGTCGGTCTTGTCCACCACCACCAGGTAGTTGGCGGCGGGGAGCTGGGTGAACTGGTAGTAGCCGGCGTTGCCGGAAGTGTAGGTATCCTGGCTGGACAGCAACAGGTCGCTGTCGTCCAGTTGGCCGTTGCCGTTGCGGTCCCAGTAGAGCGAGACAGCGACGCCGTTGATGCCATTGGCCGTCTCGCCGGTCTGCTGGCCGTCGTTATTCTCGTCGCGCCAGACGAAGTCGCCGATGGCGCCGGTGCCCTGGACGATGACGATGTCGGGGTCGCAGGCGAAGGGATCGGCGTCGCCCAGGCCGATGCAGGCGGTGTTCTCGATGAATGGGTCGCCGGTGTACCCGGAGGGCACGGTCGCCTGGAACTGCGCGTAATTGCCCGTGCTGCCGGCCGGCAGGGGTTGATCGAGCCACCACTGGATGACGACCAGGCTGTCGGGCCCGCTGCTGAGCGTGGTGCCCGGATCGCTCGTGCTCCAGGTGGCGCCGCTATTGGTGGAGTAGCGGATGGTAACGCTGCCGCTGCCGCTGAGGTGGTAGGTGGCGCTGCCACCGACGTACTGCATCCCGTTGGGCACAGTGTCGCTAATGACCAGCGGCATGTCCACGTAGCCGCCACTGGACAGGGTCAGGCCGGCAGACTGGGTGCCGGTGTTGGCGAAGGGGATCGTGTAGGTTGTCGTTCCGCCCACCGCCAGCGTGCTGGGGGCGCTCACCTTGTTGATTGTCACATCGGGCTCCAGGCTGCTGGTACCCGGGACACCCACGCCGTAGTCGCCGTTGAACTTCTCGTTGTCGTACCCCGAGGCGACCTCCTGGTAGGGGGTCAGCCCCATGCTGCACGGCCCGTCAAGGGCCAGGAAGGTGTAGTAGACCTCGCCGAGCACGTTGGTGTTGTCGTCCGGGATGTTGGTGAAGTAGAGGGTATCCTCGAAGGGCACGATCATGGTCGGGTTGCCCCCGCCGCGGGTGACGGTGAGCACGCCGCTGGTGCGGATCAAGCGGAAGCAGGAGGGGTCGAAGTCGGCCTGGCTGATCGGCTGCACCCAGGCGTTGTAGTCGGGGACGTAGTTGCCGTCGTTGTCGAAGCCGAAGCGGACGTTGCCCAGGCGTATCTGCTTACCCTACTGCCCCGCGCTTTGACATCTCCCGATCGGGGCGTGCTGTCAACGGATTCTG
>DAOTYW010000085.1:0-10546 GCA_034434755.1 Anaerolineae bacterium
TGCGCCCGCCCGTAGGGACACACGGCCGTGCGTCCGCCCGTAGGGGCGCACGGCCGTGCGTCCGCCCGTAGGGGCGCACGGCTGTGCGCCCGCCCGTAGGGACACACGGCCGTCCGCCCGCCCGTAGGGACACACGGCCGTCCGCCCGCCCGTAGGGGCGCACGGCTGTGCGCCCGCCCGTAGGGGCGCACGGCTGTGCGCCCCTACGGTCTACCCCCGCCTGAGAACAACCGGCAGCCAGAGCATGTGCCCCTGCACGACCGTCTCCCGGCGCGTGAGGGGGCCCAGCACGCTGCCGCTGATCGTCGCCGTGTTGGTCAGCGGGACGCCGAAGGGGGTGGCCGCCGTGGGCGAGAGGACGTAGCCGACGCGCACCTCCCCACCGGCCTCGACCAGCCCGCTCCAGGAGATGACCCCGTCGCTGTAGACCGGCGTGGCTCCCAAGCTGGCGTGCAAGGTCTCGGTCAGCACGACCATCTGCGGCGGCGGGACGTCTCCCAGCAGGGCCAGCGTCGGCGCGTTGCCGCTGTTGCGGATGCGCACCGTGTAGGAAACGACCTGCGACGGGTCGAAGCGGTGCGGCGTGGCCCGCTTGTCCGACGTGACCAGCACCGCCGCCGGCTCGGTCAGCACGGTGGTGAACGCCTGGCCCCATTCCTCGTCGGTGTAGCTCCCCCGATTCCCGCTCAGGTCGCGGGCGCGGGCGCGGAAGAAGTAGCTGTGGCCGTGGACGCCGTCGAAAACGGCGAAGGTGGCAACGGTATCGGTCAGCCAGTCGCTCCACGCGCCCTCGACCCCATCGCGCACCTGCACGTCGAAGGCGGCGATCCCCTGCCAGACATCCGCGCCGCTCCAGGTGACGGTGAAAGTCGTCGTCCCCACCCACGGGGGCAGCGGCTCGACCCAGGCCTGGGGGGGCGTGCAGTCCAGCGGGTTGACCCCGGCCAGGAAGCGGCCCGCGTCGTCCAGGTAGACGAAAGCGACCTCGTCCAGCGCGTAGCCCTCGGCGGGCAGCACGGCGTGGAAGGGCGCCGCCGGGCCCACGGCCGGCAGGTCCCAGCGCGCCAACCGGCTGCAGGTGGCCCGCTCCCAGGCGCTCAGCGTCGTCTCCCTCGCCGCCCAGGCCCGCGTCGGCTGCACGGCGACCTGGAAGGTCTCGCCGTCTGGCACGACCCCCAGCGCCGCCTCCGCCGTCGCCGCCGAGAGTGTCCCCAGCGCGCCGACCGGGTACCAGTACTCGCTCCACGAGAGCGACGCGCCGGCGGGCAACAGCGCCTGGTCCCAGAAGGTCGGCGCCACCCCGCCGTGCAGCTCGACGTAGGCGGAGCCGTCGTCGGTCCACAGGTGCCAGTCCATCGGGTTCGACCAGCCGAAGGCGAAGCCCTTGGCTCCCCGCGCCACCGTTGAGGGGAAGACCCGCGCCACGCCCTCGCTGGCCGCGCTGTCGTACACGCCGACGAAGTCCGCCGCCGCCTGCGGGTATTCGAAGAAGCCCAGCCACTCGTGCCAGTTGCCCAGGCGGGAGAAATCCACTCCGTTGTAGAGCGGCCAGGTGAAGCGGTAGCTCGGATCGCCGGGTTCTGTCGGCCAGCAGCCGGGCAGGCGGCAATCGCCGGTGGAGTGGACGGCCATCTCGGCGGCGTTGAAGATGAAGCGCAGCTCGGCGCCCGGCGCGTTGGCCGCGCCGGGGGCGAGTAAGGCGTTCGTCCAGTACTTGTAGGCGATGGCGCTGCCGGTGGGGTTCTCCAGGCGCGGGGTGACCATCAGGTAGCCGCGGTCGGAAGGCAGGAAAAGGTCAATGGACGCCCGCAGCCGGTCGGCGGCGTCCGTGTCGCGCACGGTCACGGTCACGCCCGCCGTGGCGGTGACGACGGTCCACGTCCACGGCTGGCCGCTCTCGTAGCCGTGCTCCTCGACCGGCAGGCACCACTCGATGCCGCCGGCGGCCAGCCACCACCCCATCACGGGCGGCCCAAAGTAGGTTGGCTTGATCACCGGATTCTGGTACAGCTCGTTGTGGCCGGTGGCGCGGTAGATCAACTGGTAGACCCGCCCGCCCAGCTCCGGCAGGATGGACACCTGCAGGTAGTCGTTCTCCAGCACCAGCAGGGTGTAGTCGTGGGGGACGGGGATGGGATGGGAATCGTTGTACGCTTCCCAATTCAGCCACTGGTAGGTCATGTGGTACGTGGCGTCGTAGCGGGGTTCGAGGTAGTCGGCGTAGGGGTAGGTGGGGATGGTGATGGTGGTCGTTTGGATGGAGGTGACCGTTGCGGTCAGGGGGACGGCGGGCGGGAGGGGGATGGGGGGGAGTGTCTCAACGGTCGGCGCGCGCGCCCGGCCCAGGAGGACAAACTCGCCGAACACCAGCACGACCGCCAGTGCCACGAAGAGCGCCGGTCGGTTCCAGTGCGCCATCGCACCCTCCTTATGGGTCAGGCGGGGCACACGGCCGTGCGCCCTACGCCACCGCACCGATCGTCAGACAGACGAAGGCGCCCAGCATGTAGACCGAAGCGGTCTTGAAGATCAGCCAGTTCAGCCGCTGGGACGGGCGGATCAGCGCGGCGACGGCCAGCGCGCTGAGGGCCGCGCCCATCACGGCCAGCACGCCAAGGGCAAGCGGGTGGACGTGCAGCAGCCAGCCGGCCAAGCCGAGCACGACCACGTCCAGCAACGTCGCCGCCGCCACCAGCCGACGGGTCGCCGCCAGGCCGTGCACGTTAGGATAGACCGGCACGCCGGCCCGTTCGTAGTCGCCAGCGCGATGGGTGGACAGGGTCAGGATGTGGGCGGGGATCCACAGCAGCACCCCGGTCGCCAGCAGCAGGCCGATCGCGTCCACCTGGCCGATGGCCAGCGCCCGGCCGGCCAGCGCGGGCATGCCGCCGGAGACGCCGCCCCAGAGGATCGAGAGCGGCGTGCGCCGCTTCAGCCACAGCGTGTAGACGCCCAGGTCAACCACAAAGCCCAGGCTGACGATCAGGCCGAAGAGGGGGGCCAGCGCCCAGGCCAGGCCCAGCCCGGCGGCGGAGAGCAGCGCGCCGAACAGGACCGCCGAACGGACGGTGAGCCGCCCGCTCGGCAGCGGGCGTCCGTGCGTGCGGGCCATGCGGGCGTCAATGTCCCGGTCCAGCACCATGTTCAGCGCCGTGCAGCCGGCGACGGTCCCCAGCAGGGCCAGCCCGCCGCCGATCAGCTCGTTCCAGAGCATCGTTCCGGGCCGGCTCAGCGCGTAGGCGCACACGCCGGTCACCAGCAGGAGCAGCGTCTGCAGCGGCTTGGTCAACGCCAGGAAGGCGCGCGCCCGCTGCGCCGGAGAGATGGCGCGGGGGAGTGCGGCAGCGCGGACTGACACAACGGGTTCGAACGGTGAATCGTTCAACGGCAGCCTCCCTCTGGCAACTGGGGGCATTATACCACAAGTTGCCCACCACGGGTTCATCGGTTATAATGCGCCCGTGAACATCTTGTAGGGCGGGCGAGGGCGGGCCGCCGGCCCGCCGTACATGGGGTTGCAGGGCGGGCCGCCGGCCCGCCGTACATGGGGTTGTAGGGCGGGCTGCCGGCCCGCCGTACATGGGGTTGTAGGGCGGGCCGCTGGCCCGCCGTACATGGGGTTGTAGGGCGTGCCGCCAGGAGGCGATGTGAAGCTCTCGATCATCATGCCGGTCTACAACGAGATCGAGACCATCGAGGCGATCATCCGACGGGTGCAGGCTGTGCGGCTGGATGTGCCGATCGGCTACGGTGACCTGAACGGCAGCGTCATCCATCTGGAGCGGGAGATCGTCATCGCCGACGACGGTTCCACCGACGGGACGCGGGAGGTGCTGCGTTCGTTCGAGGGCCAGCCAGGGATCACCGTCGTCTTCCACGAGCGCAACCAGGGCAAGGGCGGCGCGGTGCGCACGGCGCTGGCACACGCCACGGGGGATATCTTCGTCATTCAGGACGCCGATCTGGAGTACGACCCCCGCGACTACATCGCCCTGCTCCAACCCATCCTGGAAGGACGCGCTCAGGTGGTCTACGGTTCGCGCTTCCGTGGTGGGCCGACGCGGGCGATGTTCTTCTGGCACGCCGTCGGCAACCGCTTCCTGACCCTGGTCACCAACCTCCTCTACGATTCCATCCTGACCGACATGGAGACCGGTTACAAGATGTTCACCCGCCAGGTGGGGCAGAAGCTGCGCTTGACCGAGCGTGGCTGGGGCTTCGATCCGGAGATCACGGCGCAGATCCTGCGCCGGGGCTACCGTATCTACGAGGTGCCGATCTCCTACACCGGGCGCGAGTTCACCGAGGGGAAGAAGATCTCCTGGAAGGACGCGTTCACCGTCCTGAAGACCCTCCTGCGCTGTCGTTTCCGGCGGCTGGAACCGTAGGGGAAGGCTGCCCGATCCTGTCACCACCTGCCTCGACCATGTCCACTTCCTGGCGACTGTACTCGCGGGGTGGCCGGCTAATTTTGGGCGTCCATCCGGTTTGGGCCAGACTCCAGACGTCCTCCCAGTTGCCTAAGCGGGTGAAACGGGGTATACTCCTCCGGCGAGAGGAGAGTATACGAGCATATGAGCCAGCCACGGTATTCCATCGTCGCCCCGGCCTTCAATGAGGAAGAGGGGCTGCCCGAGTTCTGCCGCCGCGTGCGGGCAGTCATGGACAGCCTGGACGAGCCCTGGGAGCTGGTGCTGGTCAACGACGGCAGCCGTGACCGCACCGGCGAGGTGGCGCGCCGGCTGCACGACGAGGATCCCCGCATCTGCATCGTGGACTTCGCCCGCAATTTCGGCCACCAGCTCGCCGTCACCGCCGGCCTCGACCACGCCCGCGGCCAGGCGGTGATCGTCATTGACTCCGATCTCCAGGACCCGCCCGAGGTCATCCCCGACATGGTCGCCCGTTGGAAGGAGGGCTACCAGGTGGTCTACGGCGTGCGCTCGGAGCGGGAGGGGGAGACCTGGTTCAAGCTGTTCACCGCGCGGCTGTTCTACCGCATCATCGGTGCCCTCACCGATGTGGAGATTCCGATGGAAGCGGGCGATTTCCGCCTGCTCGACCGGCGTGTCGTGGACGACCTGCACCGGATGCGCGAGCACCGTCGCTTCATCCGCGGCATGACCTCCTGGGTGGGCTACCGACAGATCGGCGTTAACTACCTCCGCCATCCTCGCTTCGCCGGGGAGACGAAGTACCCCTTCCGCAAGATGTTCCGCCTAGCCCTCGATGCGATCACCGGCTTCTCCGACCTGCCGCTCAAGCTGGCCTGGATCTGCGGCCTGGTCCTCCTGGGGCTGGGACTGCTGACCGGCGTGGTGCTGCTGGGGTTGCGCCTGACGGGAAGCGCCCCACTGACCGGGCAGGGGGTGATCCTCACGGTGGCCTTCCTCCTCGGCGGCGTGCAGTTGCTCTTCCTGGGCATCATCGGCGAGTACCTCTCGCGCATCTATGACGAGGTGCGCGGTCGCCCCCTCTACACGGTCCGCGAGCTGGTCGGCTTCGATGAGGGCTGTCAGCCGACCGTCAGGCAGCCGTCGGCCTGATTTCGCCGCCCCGCTGCACCGTGTGGTATGATGAGAGGCGATAGGGAGATTTCCCTGTCACCGAAGTTGGGCTATAATCAACCCTGGAGGAGGACGAACCGTGCCCACATCACCACGAACAGGCTGGTGGATCGCAGCCGTCATCGCGCTGCTAATCCTCGCCGTTGCCGTCGCACCGGTCCAGGCCCAGGGCAAGACGCTCTACTGGGAGCGGTTCGACGTGGAGATCACCGTCCTCCCCAACGGTGACTTCGTGGTCGCGGAGACGCAGGTGATCGTCTTCACCTCCGGCACGTTCCGCGAGGGCTACCGTTCGATCCCCGACAGCCGACTGACCTCGATCAGCGACGTCTCCGCCACCGAGGACGGGCAGCCTTGCAGCGTCTCGGTCAGCCACACGGAGGGGAACTACGAAATCGTCTGGGACCTGCTGCAGCCGCGCAGCGACTCCCGCCACACCTACGTCCTGCGTTACACCATCCACGGCGGGTTGCGCTACTACGACGGCGGCGATCAGCTCTGGTGGAAGGCCGTCTATGCCGACCGCGACTTCCCCGTTTACGCCTCCACGGTGACGGTGAACCTGCCCGCCGGGGCCACTGCCGATGGGGTGGCGTCATACGGGGCAGCGGCGACGTATACCGGCCTGGGCACGGGCCGGGTGACGTTCTCCGCCCAGGGAGCGATCAGCCCCGGCCAAGAGCTGGAAGTGCGGGTACAGTTCCCGCACGGGATCGTCAGCGGCAGCGCCGCAGGCTGGCAGATCGGCGAGGACCTGCAGCAGCAGTACGAGGAAAACGTCAAGCCGGTGGTCAACTTGGTCGTGGGAACGCTGGGCGGCCTTCTCTTCCTCGGTGGGCCGCTGGCGGTGCTGTTGTGGTGGTACCTGCGCGGGCGCGACCCTCAGGTGGCCCTGCCAACCGACTACCTGACCGAACCGCCGTCCGATGCCCCGCCCGGCGTCGCCGGGACGCTGTTGGACGAGAAGGCCGGCATGCCGGACATCCTGGCCACGCTGGTGGACCTGGCGCGGCGCGGCTACATCCAGATCGAGGAACAGCCATCTCCCAGCCCGTTCAGCGCCAGCAGCGACTTCATCTTTCGCCGCCAGGCGAAGCCGGCCACCGACCTGCGGCCCTACGAGGCCACCCTGCTGAGCAAGGTTGCCGGCCGCCTCGGCGAGCAGCGGCTGGCCGACCTGCGCAACAAGTTCTACACCGCCATCCCGACGATCCAGAGCCAGCTATACGAGGAGACCATGCAGCGCGGCTACTTCCGCAGCCGTCCCGACCAGGTGCGCAAGGCCTACGGCGGGTGCGGTTTCGCCGTCCTGGGCTTCCTGTTCTTCATCGGCTTCTTTGCCCTGTCCATGCTCAGTGAGCTGACCGATGCCGCCATCTGCCCGTTCATCGGCCTGGGCGCGACGGCCCTCGCCATCGTCGTCGCCGGGCAGCACATGCCGGTCAAGACACCCAAGGGCACGGAAGAGGCCGCCCGCTGGCGCGCCTTCAAACGCTACCTGGAGGAGATCGAGAAGTACACCGACCTGCGCGAGGCCACCGACCAGTTCGAGAAGTACCTGCCCTACGCCATCGCCTTCGGCGTGGAGCGCACCTGGACGCGCAAGTTCAGCCAGGTCGAGACGACGCCGATGCCCACCTGGTACATTCTGCCCATTCCGAGCGGGCGGGTCGCCGGCGGGCGCGCGCCGGGACTGGCCGCTCCGGCCAGGCAGATGCCCACGCTGGACAGCATGAGCCGCGGTTTTGGGGCCAGCCTGGACCAGATGTCCCGTGGCCTGGGCAGCATGCTGGATTCGGCAGCGCGCACCTTCAGCAGCCAGCCCAGCAGCTCCGGCGGCGGAAGTGGCGGCTTCAGCGGCGGTGGCTTCGGCGGGGGCGGCGGCGGGGGCGGCGGAGGAGGCGGGTTCCGCTAGGCGCACATCGCCTATCGCAGATCCCCTATCACAGATCGCCTATCGCAGATCGCCTATCGCGGATTGGCCGGGACTTCGGACTTTGGACATCGGATATTAAGGAGGGGTATGAATACGGGACGTGTGATCGGCATCATTCTGATCGGCATGGGGATCCTGGGCTGTCTGCTGGTTGCGGCGATGGTCGGCGGAGGCTACGTCTCTGGCAGCGTCGAGACCGCCGGCGGGGTGGTGTTCGGCCTGGCCCTGGCGGTGGTTCTGGCCGCCCCGTTCGTCGCCGTCGGTGCCTTCATGCTCATCCGTGGGCAGAAAGAAGCGGCGGAGATGGCCGTCGTCGAACGGCAGAAGAAACTGCTGGGCATGGTCCGCGCCCAGGGCCGCGTCAACGTCGCCAACGCGGCGCTGGAACTGAAGAGCAACCGCGAGCAGGTCAAGAGCGATGTCTACGACCTGGTCAACAAAGGGCTGTTCACCGGCTACATCAACTGGACCGACGGCGACCTGATCTCGGCAGACGCGGCTATGCTGAGCACCAACAAGTGCCCAAAGTGCGGCGGCGAGGTAGAACTGGCCGGAAAGGGGGTCGTGAAGTGCCCGTATTGCGGGACGGAGATATTCTTGAGCGGGGGGTAGGGAAGTTTGCAAGTTTGCAAGTTTGCAAGTTTGCAAGTTTGCAAGTTTGCAAGTGGGTAAGTGGGCAAGTGGGCAGGTTTGCAAGTAAAGAGATAGGGAGGAAGGATAATCATGAGTGAGTTGCTTGAGCAGGTAAGCGGTTCCAGAGGCTGGCTGGAGAAGCTGGTGGGACAGATTCCCGGCTACAAGGGCTACAAGGAAAAGGAGATGCGCCGGGAGTCGGACAAGCTGCTCCGCGACATGATCGTCACCCAGATGGGCATGCAGCGGCAGCGGATGGACGATCTGCAGCGCCAGCTCATCAGCGCCGGACGCTTCGAGTACCTGGATGAGATCGGCAACGCAACGACCAAGCTGCAGACCTTCATCAGCCGGGTGCAGTTCGCCACCTACGGCTACGCCGGCCTGTTTGACGCTGTCCGCGTGCGCGAGGCGGAACTGGATCGGATGTACGACTTCGATCAGCAGTTGTTGGGCTACGCCGAGCGGCTCGCCACGGCCCTTAACAACCTGGAGACCTCGATCACCAGCGGGGAAGGGCTGGCCGATGCACTCCGCCTGGTGACCGCCATCTGCGCCGAGGCCAACCGCACCTTCGACGCTCGCGAACAGGTGATCCTGTCCGGTCGGGCCGCAGAGACCTCCGTCTAGCTGCGCCCGCCAACCCGTGAGGAGGACATACGATGGCACGAATCTTTGATATTGTCGAGTTCATGGACGAGTCCGGAAAGGAAATCGTCCGCCGCATCCCCGAACAGGGGTCGGGCGACTTCCGCATCGGTTCGCAGGTGATCGTCCGCGAGAGCCAGGCGGCGGTGTTCTTCCGCGACGGCAAGGCGCTCGATGTCTTCCGCGCTGGACGACACACGATCAGTACCGCCAACATTCCCTTCCTGATCGAGTTCGTTGGCCGGCACCTCTTCTCCGAGCAGACGCCCTTCAAGGCCGAGGTCTACTTCGTCACCTTGCGCGAGCTGCTGGACATGAAGTGGGGCACGCCGGAGCCGATCACCATCCGCGACCCCGTGCTGCGCATGGCCCGCCTGCGCGCCTTCGGCACTTACGCCATGCAGATCGCCGACCCGCAGCTCTTCGTCAACAAGGTCGTCGGCACGCAGGGGCTGTACCGCACGGTGGACGTGGAGAAGTTCCTGCGCAGCATCATCATCACCAAGCTGACCGACCTGCTGGGCGAGATGGGGCGCTCGATCCTGGACATCCCGGCGATGATGGAAGAGCTGGCCGCCGGGACGCGGGCCAAGGCGACCGACGATTTCGCTGCGCGCGGCATCGCCCTGACCTCGGTCTACATCGAGTCCATCAGCCCGACCGAGGAGACGGCGAAGGCGATCGACGAGGCGGCGGCGATGGGCGCCATCGGCGACATGAGCGCCTACATGCAGTTCCAGGCCGCGCGGGCGATGCGCGATGTGGCTCAGCAACCCGGCGGCGAGGCCGGTGGGCTGGCCGGCGCGGGCGTCGGCCTGGGCGCCGGAGCGGCGATGGGCATGACCATGGCCCAGATGATGGCCCAGTCCATGCAGCAGAAGCCCCCGGCACAGGAGCCGGCCGCGCCGGCCGCCGCTCCCGCTGCCGCCACCCCGCAGACGGCCGCCGACATCCAGGCGCTGTTGGACAATCTGGACACCCGACTGGCCAACGGCGAGATCAGCGAAGCGGCCTACAACAAGCTCTATGCGAAGTGGGAAGCGAAGCTGAAGGAGTTGGGCGGTTAATCGTAGGGCGGGCCGCTGGCCCGCCCGCACGACAGGCCGCTGGCCCGCCCGCACGCCCGCATCATCCGCTGTAGGGCGGGCCGCCGGCCCGCCCGCACGACAGGCCGCCGGCCCGCCCGCACGACGGGCCGCCGGCCCGCCCGCACGCCAGAACTGCTCACCCTCCCGCAGGTTTGGGCGCAATTTGCAGCCCAAATTGCACTTCCATGGCCACTTCGATTCGTTGCTCGGTCACTTCCGAACCTGCGGGAGGGTGAGCTGAGCAGGTACTGCTAACGCACCTGGATCGTCGCCACGACCACGTAATCCCCTACCACCGCCCCGGCCTCATCCACCACCGGCAGCCGCGGCCCCTCGTCCAGGTAAAGCCCGGCGGCGATCCGATACTCCCCCGCCGGCGCGTCGGCGCGAATGGGGATCTCGACCTCGTCCATCACCACGTCGCCTGGTAGCCACCACGGGAAGGGATAGCTGCCGTTGCACGGCAACACGTCCTGCTGCCCCCAGATCGCCCCGCCCTCCCACGGGGGCGGCGTGCCGTACAGGTGCAGGAAGACCTTGTATCCCTGGTCGAGCGGCTGCTGCGCCTGCCAGTACAGCCGCAGCGGCACCGCCTCGCCCGGCGCAAAACTCTCCTGCGGCAGATCGTACCCCAGCAGACGGACGCGCTGGTCGAAATTGATCCCCAGCGGCCA
>DAOTYW010000086.1:0-24323 GCA_034434755.1 Anaerolineae bacterium
GGCCTGACGCTCCTGCTGGCCTGGCGGGTAGCGCGCCGACTGGGCGGGCCGTGGGCCGCCCACGCCACCGCCCTGCTGCTGGCGGTCAACCCCTCTTTCATCTTCTGGAGCCGCCAGGGCATCTTTGTCACCAACCTGACCACGCTGTTCTTCATGGCCAGCTTGCTCACCGGCCTGCGCTGGTGGCAGCGACAGCGGCCGCTCGACCTGTGGCTGACCGCTCTGTTCTGGGGATTGGGCCTGTATGCCAAGCTGCTGTTCATCTGGGCGATCGGCGCGCTGGCGCTGCTAGCCGCTGCCGCCTGGGCGCTGCGGAGACGGCCCGTGGGCGCGCCGACCGCTCGCGCCGCCCTGACCTGGCTCGTGGCTGCCGCCTGCTTCCTCCTGCCGCTGATCCCGCTGCTCGTCTTCAACCTGCGCACCGGCGGGACGCTCGCCTCGATCTTCGGCAACCTCGACCGTTCCTACTACGGCGTGGACAACAGCGCCTACCTGTCCAACCTGGCAGTCCGCCTGGGGCAGGTGCGCACGCTGCTGCGCGGCGACCACTTCTGGTACCTGGGGGGGACGTTCGCCGACCCGTGGGCGCCGTGGTTGGCCGGCGGGCTGGTCGTCGCAGCGACGGCGGTGACGGCGTGGCAGGGACCGCGCCGCGCCGGCTGGTCCTTCCTCCTCCCCGTCGCCCTGCTGATGCTGATGGTCGCCCAGAGCGCGTTCACCGTCAGCGATCTGTTCGTCACCCACTACGCGCTGCTGCTGCCGCTGCTCCCGCTGGCCGGCGGGCTGGCCGTCGCCGCCCTGCTGCGCGCCCGTCCCCGTTGGCTGCTCGTCCCAGCCCTGATCGGGCTGCTCGGATGGGCCGGCGCCGACCTGTGGACGACGGTCCGCTACCACGCGGCGCTGACCACCTTCGGCGGCCACTCGGCCCACTCCAGCGCCATCCACGACCTGGCCGCCTACCTGCAACGACGCAATCCCCCGGCGACGGTCGCGCTGGACTGGGGGATGGACGCCCCACTGCGCTTCCTGACCGTCGGGCGGATCAGCCCCGACGAGGTATTCGGCTACGAACGGCTGGACGCGCCGGACGATGGCTTCGCCGAACGGGTGCGCCCGTTCCTGGACCAGCCTGGCACGCTCTACCTGGCCCACACCGCCGAGGACACGGTCTTCCGCGGCCGCGTCGAGGCGCTGGCCGCGTTGGCCGCCGAACAGGGCCGGGCGCTCTGTATCGAAACTCAGATCGCCGAGCGGAGCGGCCGCCCGCTGTTCGTCGTCTACACCATCGGGACAGCAACCCCAGATTCCACCGATTGAGCGGAGGAAAATGGCCAATATCCTGCTGAACCGCGAGGACAAGAGGAAACTGACCGCCTTTCTCCAGGACCTGGTGCGCATCCCCAGCCCCTCGACGCAGGAGCAGGCGCTGGCCAGGCGCATCCTGGCCGAGATGGAGTCGTTGGGCTTCCGCGACATCCACACCGACTCGCTGGGCAACGTAGTCGGCTGGGTCGGCGCCGCGGACGGGCCAATCCTGATGTTGAATGGGCATATGGACACGGTGGGCGTCGGCGACCCCCACGGGTGGACCTGCGACCCGTTCGGCGCGCAAACCGATCGCGGGCAGGTCTTCGGCCTGGGCGCCTGCGACATGAAGGGCGGGCTGGCGGCGATGATCTATGGCGCTGCCCTGCTCCGTCAGGCCGGCCTGCCGCGCCAGGGACAGGTGATGGTCGCCTGCGTGGTGCAGGAGGAGCCCTGTGAGGGCCTGGCCAGCCAGGCGTTGTTGGAAGAGACCGGCGTGCGCCCGGACTGGGTGTTGATCGCCGAGCCGTCCGACCTGCAGATCTGTCGCGGGCAGCGCGGGCGCATCGAGCTGCTGTTGACGACCGAGGGGCGCAGCGCCCACGCCGCCAATCCCGAAATGGGCGAGAACGCCATCTACAGCGCAGCGCGGCTAGTCTTCGGCCTGGAACTGCTGGCCGGGCAGCTCGGCAGCGACCCCTTCCTGGGCCGGGGCACGCTCGCCGTCACCGAAATCCGCAGCCACAGCAGCAGCCGTAACGCCGTGCCCGATCGCTGCGAGATGGTCATTGACCGCCGGCTGACCCTCGGCGAGACAGAGGCCCTGGCTATCAGTGAAGTGCGACGGGTCATCGCCCGCGAGGGCGTGCGGGCGGACGTGCGGGTGGCCGAGTACAGCAGCAGCAGCTACACCGGACACCCCTGCCGCGCCCGCAGCGTCTACCTGCCGTGGGTGATCGAGGAGGACCACCCGCTGGTGAAGGCGCTGGCGCGGGCGGCCCGCACCCAGTTGGGCCAGCGGCCGCGGGTGGGATACTGGACGTTCTCGACCGAGGGCGCCTACACCGCCGGCGTGGCCGGCATCCCCACCGTGGGCTTCGGGCCGGGCGATCCCCGCCAGGCCCACACCGCCGACGAGTCCATTCACCTGGACGACGTCTGGGCCGCCGCTGAGGTGTACGCCCGTCTCGCGGTAGAGCTGATGGAAGAATAACCACGGCGCCCGGGCCTCAGGGCCACGGCAGACGGATCGGGAAACGCCAGCGTGGGGTAGCGCGCGGTGTGGGAGTGACTGCCGGTGGCTGATTGGGCTGCCCCGGCGAGGGCGGCCAGTTGGCGTGCCAGCCGCCCGCCGCGTCCCGGCTGTAGCTGCTGTCGCCGGCCAACGGCGGGAAGAGCACCCGGTCCACCACTGCATTGCCGGCGTCCCGCAACCGCAGTTCGCTGCCGAGGTCCGACAAGGCTACCCCGGTCTGCTGGCGATAGAAGACCGCGTACCCGCCAGGTGAGAGCAAGGTGCCGGTCGGGATGCGATAGGGCGGCTGCAGCGAGGGGACTGTCTCCAGCGACCAGCCGCCCAGGTCCACCGTCACCGGGCGGCTGTTGACCAGCTCGATCCACTCGTCCCCGTCGTTCACCGCGCCGTCGCGGTTCCAATCCCGCCGTGGCACGGACAGCAGTTCGCTGAGGCGGGCGGGAGGGAGGGTCGGCGTCAGCGAGGGACGGACAGGCAGCGCCGTCGGCGTCGAGGGCAGCGGCGTGGCCGTTGGGGGCAACGGCGTTGGCGTGGCCGTCGGCGGTTCCGGTGTGGCCGTCGGCAGTCCATTGGGCGGCGTGGCAGTGGGCGGTTCCGGCGTCGGCGTGAGCGTCGGCGGCAGCGTCGGCGTGAGCGTCGGCGGCGGGGTGGGCGTGAGCGTCGGCGGCGGCGTCGGCGTGAGCGTCGGCGGCGGGGTGGGCGTGAGCGTCAGCGGCGGCGGCGTGGCCGTGGGCCAGTCACCGCTGCGCACCCACCAGAAGCGCACCAGGGCATTGCCGATGTGTTCGTAGTACTCGACCACCAGCGCGTGCGGACCGGTCAACGTCGCGCTCACCGCGTAGACCGTCTGTCCGCTGCTGGAGTGCCACTCATCCATCAGCAGGCCGCCGTCCAGGTAGAAGCGGATCCCGTCGTCCGACCAAGCGTAGAAGACATAGACGCCAGGCGTGAAAGTCACCGTGCGGCTCCAGCGGATCGAGAAATCGTCCACCGGCAACCCCACCGCCGGCGAACCGGTACCCCAGCGGAAGTCAATCGCCGGGTCGTTGCGCACCAGGACGGGATTGCCGCCGAGCGTCCGATTCGGCCAGTACTCGCCGCGCCAGTCCGGGTAGGGCGGCGAGGCCAGCCGTTCCCACCAGACGCGGATCGTCGCCTGGCCGGTGTTCTCGTAGTACTCGACGCGCAGGCTGTGCGTTCCCTGGGTCAGGGCATAGTCCGCCGTCAACTCACGGGCGCCGCCATCGTGCCAGGAATCCACCAGCAGTCGATCATCCACCCACATCCGCGCCCCATCGTCCACCACGACGTGGAAGCGGTAGGTGCCCATCTCGAAGCCGGCGTTGCGCGTCCACCGGGCGGAGAATCCATCGGTGGGCAGGCCGGTCGCCGGCGCGCCGGCGCCCCAGTCGAAGTCAATCATCGCATCGTTGCGGGTCAGGGTCGGGTTACCGCTAAGCGTGCGGTTCGGCCAGTAATCGCCGCGCCAGTCCGGGTAGGCTGCGATCCGTTCCCACCAGATGCGGATCGTCGCCTGGCCGCTGCGCTCGTAGTACTCCACGCGCAGGCTGTGGTTGCCTGACGAGAGGGCGCGGTCGGCGGTGAGTTCCCGCTGCGCCCCGTCCACCCACGAATCCACCGCCAGCGTCTCGTCCACGTAGAGGCGCACCCCATCATCCACGACGACGTGGAAGCGGTAGACGCCGCCGTCGAAACTCAGCACCTGCGTCCAGCGAACGGAGAAGTTATCGGCGGGCAGGCCGGTAGCGGGGGCGGCGCTACCCCAGGCGAAGTCAATCGTCGGGTCGCTGCGCACCAGCAACGGCGCGCCGGTCAGGTCGCGCGTCCCGTAGTACTCGCCGCGCCAGCCGCCGATGAGCGGCGTGGGCGACGGCGGAGGCGGGGGAGCGGTAGCGGTCGGTGGGAACGGGGTAGCGGTAGCGCCCGGCGGGGGCGGAGCCGTGGGTATGGCCGTGAGCGATGTCGTCGGCGTGGCCACGGGGGTCGGCAGCTCCAGCACGCGGAACGGCGTCGGGGCGGCGAGGCCCGTCGCTGGCGACCAGGCGATGATCAGGACGGTCGCCGGGCCGGCCCAGCGCGGATCGGACGGGAAGACGAACGAGGCGACGAAGCGGCCATCGGTGCCGACCGTCGCCGTGGTCAGTGGCGATGGGTCGCCGCCGGCGGAGAGATCGCTCAGGCGGAGCATGACCGTATCGCCGGGCTGCCACCCAGCGCCGGCGACGGCAACGACGGTGCCCGGCCCGCCCTCGGTCGGCGAGAGCCAGATGGCGGCGCCGACCGTCGGCGGGGGTGTGAGAGTCGCCGGCGCGCCTGGCCCGGCCAGCACGCCGACGCCCAGCAGCAGCATCACGATGCCGACGCCCAGCGCTGCGACCAGGCCGATCGCCAGCCAGGTTCGTTGAGACAGTTCGTTCGTTTCCATCGCCCCTCTCCCGTCACACCGTCATGATCATAGACGCCGCCGTCCCGGAGCCGGTTCCTCACACTTCCGAACCTGCGGGAGGGTAGCGGATCATCATTATACCGTTGAATACGACGGCCAGCAATAGCAAGGGAAGAGAGGCACCCGCCTCTCCTCCCCAGGGAATCCCGTCACGGGGCACGTTGTGCGGCCAGAAACGAGGTTCCTTCCGGTTTCGCTCAGGGCAAGCCTCGGCCCCTGCGGGGCCTCAGCATGACCAGAGGAGCGCTGTTCTGCAGCGGTGTTTCCGACAGGCTGCTAGGGACAAGGGTATCTACCTACCCTCGACCCTCCCGCAGGTTGGAAAGTGGCTGGCGAGAGGGCAAGCAGCTCATTACGGCGCACTCCGGTGCGGAGATTGCGCCCGAACTTGCGGGAGGGTAGGCAGTTACGGACAAGGGATATACAGCCGCTGGCCGACGTAGATGAGGTTCATGTTGTAGATGCCGTTGGCGGCGGCGATGCTCCAGGCGCTGACGCCGTAGATGCGGGCGATGCCCAGGAGAGTGTCGCCGCGCTGGACAACGTAGTACGAACCGCAGGGCGGGTACGGGTAGTACGGCGGGCCGGCGGGGATGTAGAGCCACTGTCCAGCATAGATGCGGTTCGGATTGGCCAGCCCGTTGGCCGAGGCGATGGACCACGGGCTGACGTTGTACAGCCGGCCAATGGAGAACAGCGTCTCCCCTCGAACGACCAGGTGCCAGGTCGGCACGACTTCAGCCGGGGCGGCGGCAGCCGGCGCAACGTAGATGAGCGATAGAAGCAGTGCCATCAGAGCCAGAGCGATCTTGACACGCATGGTTCACCTCCTGAAGAACGTCAGAACGCGGGCGCAACGGACTTCGAACGATGTGTTTGGGCCAACACTATCTGTGATATTAGCATAGTACCCATCGCGCGCAGTTTCCAGATGGTTACTGTTCGGTTACAGCAGCCATTCCACCAGCCGGTGGGCGATCCGTTCGGTGGCCTGCGGGCAGGCCAGGGCGCGAGAGCGGGCCGCCAGCGCTTGGCGACGGGCCGGGTCGGCCAGCAGTTCGCCCACTGCGCGGGCGGCCTGCGCCGGGCGCGGCGCCCAGAGGCCCGCGCCGTTCTCGACGACGTAACCGACGTTGCCCCACTCTTGCCCGCGCAGCGCCGAGTAGATGACGAGCGGTACGCCGGCGACCAACGCCTCGCTGAGCGTGTTCGGCCCGGCCTTCGTCACCACGATGTCGGCAGCGCGCATCCACAGGTGCATGTCGGAGACGAAGCGCTCGACGCGCAACGGTGCCGGCGACTCCAGCCGCCGCAGCCGCTCGTACAGCCGGTCGTTCCGCCCAACGATGGCGACCAGGTCCGCGGCGGGCCGCCGCCGGGCCAGGGCGCGCACGATCGCTTCCAGCGGCCCCATGCCCTCGCCGCCGCCCACCAGCAGCGCCATCGGACGTTCTGGCGACAACCCTAGGCGGGCACGCGCCTCGGCGGCGGGCAGGTCGCGCGCCTCGACGAAGGCGCGGCGCACCGGCATGCCCACCCGTTCCAGCCGCTCCGGCGGCACGCCCCAGTGCAGCGCCCGCTGTCGGGCTGCTTCCGTGGGCACGATGTAGAGATCCGCGCCGGGCGGGAACCACATGGCATGCACACCGACCAGGTCCAGCACGACGACCGCCATCGGCGAGGATGACAACCCCTGACGGACCGCGTGGAACAGCGCGCGGCCCGGCACGCTGTGGAACAGGACAATCCCATCCGCAGCGTGACGCTCCAGGAAACGGTGCAGCGATGCACGGACATACGGCCAGGCCAGGCGGGTGAGCGTCTCCACGACGGTCGGATGATCGGTGACGGTATAGCCGATGCCCCAGGGGACGCTGTCCAGGCCGACCATCCAACGGTACCAGGCCGGGAAGCGATCGAACGGCCAGAGGCGGGGTTCGACGAAAATGTCGGCCATGTCCACAGCGACAGCGTCGCCGTACAGGCGCTCCATTTCATCGCGCACCGCCTGCGCCGCGGCGCGATGTCCCCCACCGGTGTCTGAAAAGATGAACAGGAAACGAAGTGGTCTTGTCATAAGACACCTGTATAACCCAATTTGCCGTAGAGGTCAAGTGTTGTACAATATCGCCCGTGCCGACGCCGATCAATCACCTGGTCATGGCCCGCGAACTGATCGAGAGCGGGCAGCTTCGCCCCCCCGTCGAGCGCCTGCTGCGGGGGGAAGCGGGAGCGTTTCTGTTGGGACACACGGCGCCGGATGTGCAGACGGTCAGTGGCCAGGAGCGCCTGGCGACCCACTTCTATGACATCCCGCCCCGCGATGACATCCCACCCTACCGCCGTCTGCTGGACGCCTATCCCGAACTGGCGCAGGCGGAGCGGTTGGCGCCGGCGCAGGCCGCCTTCGTGGCCGGCTATCTGGCCCACCTGCTGGCCGACGAGCAGTGGTGGCGGCTGGTCTTCCAGCCCATCTTCGGCGTCAAGGCCGGCTGGGGGACGTGGCCGGAGCGGCTGTTCCTCCACAACGTCCTGCGCACCTGGCTGGACGAGCAGGATCAGGCGCGCCTGAGCGGTCAGGAGGCGGTCGCACTGGCCGCTGCCGAACCGCGCGGCTGGCTGCCCTTCGTCCGCGATGACGACCTGCGCGCCTGGCGCGATCTGCTGGTCGAGCAGCTCCAGCCCGGCCAGCGCGTCCGCACGGCAGAGGTCTTCGCTATGCGCATGCACCTGCCGGTGGAACAGATCGTCGCCACGCTCGATTCGCCGGCTCAGATGGCGCTGGTCTTCCACCATGCCCCCCTATCCCACCTGGAACACTACCGCGCCCAGGTGCTGCGCGGCAGCGCGGGGTTGGTCAACGAATATGTACGAATCGGGGAGGAAGCATGAGAGTCCTGGTCTGCGGAGGGGCCGGCTACATCGGCAGCACTGTGGCTGCCGAGCTGCTCGCGGCCGGCCACAGCGTGACCGTCTACGACAGCCTGGTCCACGGCCACCTGGACGCCGTGCCCGCCGGGGCGCATTTCGTCCAGGGGGACATCCTGGACGATCCCACGCTGCATCGGGTGCTGGGGGAGGGGCGCTTCGATGCCGTGATGCACTTCGCCGCCTTCATCGAGGCGGGCGAGTCCATGCGCGAACCGGGCCGTTTCTTCCGCAACAACGTCGCCGGCAGCCTGGAACTGATCGAGGCGGCGGTCACCCACGGCGTGGGCCGCTTGGTCTTCTCCTCCAGCGCCGGCGTCTATGCCAGCCAGGATCGCCCGCTGACGGAGGACGATCCGCCCGGCCCGGCCAGCGTCTACGGGCAGACAAAGCGGATGATCGAGGAGATGCTTGTCTGGTACCAGCGCATCCACGGCCTGCGCTTCGCCGCGCTGCGCTACTTCAACGCCGCCGGCGCGGCGGCGGGGCGCGGTGAGGACCACCGCCCGGAGACGCACCTGATCCCCAACGTCCTCGCCGTGGCCCTGGGCAAGCGTGAACGCTGCGTCATCTTCGGCGATGACTACCCCACTCCCGACGGCACCTGCATCCGCGACTACATTCACGTGCTGGACCTGGCGGCGGCCCACCTGCTGGCCCTGGAGGCGCTGGGCGAACAGGAGATGATGATCTATAACCTGGGCAACGGCGCCGGCCATTCAAATCGCCAGGTGCTGGAGGCCGCCCGGCGGGTCACCGGCCACCCGATCCCGGCGGAGATCGCCCCCCGACGCAGCGGCGACCCGCCCATCCTGGTAGCCGACGCCACGCGCATCCGGCACGAACTGGGCTGGATACCCCGCTATCCCGACCTGGAAGAGATCATCGCCAGCGCATGGGAGTGGCACCGCAGCCACCCGGACGGATACAGAGACTGATGCGCGTCGTCCTCAACGGCTGGTTCTGGTCACAGATCGAGACCGGCAGCGGTCAGTACACGCGCCGCCTGGCAGAGCAGGTGGGCAAGTGGGCAAGTGGGCAAGTGGGCAAGTGGGCAAGTATGCAAGTGCACAAGGTTGCAGACTTACAGACTGGCAAACTCGCAAACTTGCAGACTTGCAAACGTGCCCACTTGCATACTTGCATACTTGCACACTTGCACAAAGTGTGGTTTGAGCAGGTGGGTTTTCCGCGCGCCTGTCGCCGCGTGGGGGCGGACGTGGCCCACGTGCCCTACTGGGCCCCGCCGTTGTTGCCGACGGTGCCCACCGTGGTCACCATCCATGATCTGATTCCCCTGTTGCTGCCGGCCTATCGCGGTGGGCCGCTGACGCGGGCCTACACCGCCCTGGTCGCCGCGGCTAGCGCCAGCGCTGCCCTCGTCATCACCGACTCGGCAGCGTCCCGCCGCGATATCCTGACCCATCTGAAGTTGCCCGCCGAACGAGTATGGGTGATCCCCCTGGCCGCCGATGTCCAGTACCGCCCCGAACCGACCCCCGACGACGAGGCCATCCGCGCCCGCTACGGCCTGGCTGGGCGCTACATCCTCTACTTGGGCGGTTTCGATGTGCGCAAGAACATCGTCACGGCGCTGAGCGCCTACCGCCGGGTCGGCCCGACCCTAGGGGCGGACTGCCCGCTGGTCGTGGCCGGGCGGCTGCCGGAGCGGGACACGCCGTTCACGCCGGACCCCCGCAGGCAGGCCGAGGCACTGGGGCTGGACGCGCAATGGCTACGCTTCATCGGGCCGGTGGCAGAGGACGATAAGCCGGCCCTCTACCGGGGAGCGGTGGCCTTCGTCTATCCCTCCCGTTACGAGGGCTTCGGATTGCCGGCGCTGGAGGCGCTGGCCTGCGGGACGCCGGTGGTGGGCAGCGACGCCGCTTCCATCCCCGAAGTCGTTGGTGACGCCGGGGTGCTGCTGGACCCGGACGACGCGGAGGGGATGGCCGGGGCGCTGATCTCGCTGGCAGGCGATCCGCAGTTGCGCGCCGAACTGAGCCAACGAGCGCTGGCCCAGGCAGCGCGCTTCTCCTGGGAGCGCACAGCCCAGGAAACCCTGGCGGCATACCGGGCGGTGGTGACAGGCACAACACGGATGTCCACGGATTGCTCGGAAGGTGGTCTCCCCCCACTGCCTCCCCTTACCCTCCCGCAGGTTAGAAAGTGACGGGCAAGAGGGCGAGCAGCTCATTGCGGCGCGCTCCGATGCGGAGATTGCGCCCAAACTTGCGGGAGGGTAGGCAGTACGAAATCCGTGATAATCCGTGTTGTGCAGTGCGCTTGCCCTCCACCGTCCCTGTGCTACAATGGGGGGTAGTCCACAGGAGAGAATGACCGTGCCTGCGCTCGAAGAGATCGTTCAGGTCCTCAGGCGCGTGCCCCTGTTCGCCGCGCTCGACTTGCCCGCCCTGCGCGCGCTGGCCGCCCTGACCACGGAGGTCGAGCTCGCGCCCGGCGAAATCGTCTATCGGCAGGGCGAACCGGGCACACAGTACTACATCGTCCGAGAGGGCACGCTCCGCGCCACCCGCACGGACGCCGAGGGGCACGTGACGGAAGTGCGGCAGCTCGGGGCCGGCGACAGCTTCGGCGAGACCTCCCTCCTGGTGGGCGACGTGCGGGACGTGACGGTCCAGGCTATCGGCGACCAGAAGGTCGTGCTGTTCTGCATCGCCAGGGAGGATTTTGACCAGCTCCTGAAGGATGAACCGCGCATCGCCCCCAGACTGAAGATGCGCGATGAGCTGAAGGAACGGCGAGGATACCCGCGCTTCAAGTGGCTGGAGAAGGACGAGCTGCCGCTCCGCGTGCTCCGCAAACACATCATCTACCTCTGGCCCAACCTGCTCCTCCCCACCCTGATCGTCCTGGCCCTGGTGGTCGGCATCTTGGCGGCGGAGTCGGTCTTTCTGTCTACTTCCCTGGAGAAGCCCATCCTCATCTTGGGCGCGATCCTGATGCTGTTCCCGCTCGGTCTCGGTCTGTACCTGTACATTGACTGGCGAAACGACCTCTACATCCTGACCAACCGGCGCGTGGCGCACCAGGAGAAGGTGGGGATCTTCAAGGCGCACTTCTCCGCCGCGCCGCTGCACGCGATCCAGGACATCCAGCAGGTGCATGCCGGCATCCTGGAGAAGGGCTTCGACATCGGCGATCTGATCATCGAAACGGCCGGGGCGGGTGGGCACGTCGTCTTCCGCAACATTCCCCACCCTGGCAAGATACGTGAACTGATCTTCGAGCAGATCGAGCGCACCCGCGCCCTGGCCCGCGCCCAGGAACGGCTGTCCATCGAACGGGCGATGCGCGGTTATTTCCTGCAAGAAACAGCGCAGCAAGAAGCAGCGGCGGAGGCAGCGGAACCATCGCGGCCGGCGAAGCTGCTCTCCGCCCTGCGCTCGCTGGTCCGCTACTTCATCCCCCCATCGTGGCAACGGGAGGGCGCCACCATCACCTGGCGACGTCACTGGATCGGACTGCTGCGGACGGTAAGCCTGCCCCTGGGGCTGTGGATCGTCATCACCGTCGTGATCCTGGTGATCGTCACCACAAAAGACGAACTGCTCTGGGAGTTGGCCCTCGTCTACGTCCTGGCGATCCTGGTGCTCTTCCCCTGGCTGCTCTGGCAATTCGAGGACTGGCAGAACGATTACTACCAGGTGACGGCCACGCGGATCATCAATGTGCAACGGCTGCCCCTTTTCCTCCGCGAGGAACGGCGCGAGGCGAACCTGGAGCAGGTGACCAATGTCCGTTCCTCGCAGTCTTTCGGGGGCCGGGTATTCGGGTACGGTACGGTGATCGTCGAGACGGCGGCGCCGGCGGGGACGTTCCGGTTCGACCTGGCCAGCCGACCGCAGGACGTGCAGGCGGAGATCTTCGCGCACATCGAGGCAGCTCGTCGCCGTCGCCAGCAACAGGAAGCCGAGCGCCACCGGGCGGAAATGCTCGACTGGTTCAGCATCTACGACGAAATGCGCCGCAACCCGCCCCAGAAGGAGAGCAGATCGGCATGACCGTACGGCAGATCGTGTTCACCGACAATCCAGTGCTGCGGCAGAAATCCCGCCGCGTGCCGCAGGTCACCCGCGAGGTCGAGCGGCTGATCGCCGATATGTTCGAGACGATGCACCAGGCTGGCGGCGTGGGCCTGGCCGCCGTCCAGGTGGGTGTGCCGCTGCGCGTGATCGTGGTGGAGATCCCCGAAGATATGGACGATCCCGACGCGGGGGTTTCCCTGGCAATGATCAACCCGGAGTTCATCCGCACGGTGGGGGAGAAGGAAGAAGGCACCGAGGGCTGCCTGTCGGTGCCGGGCTGGGCGGGGAAGGTGCCGCGCTACCCCGAGGTCGTCGTCAAGTGGCTGGGGCCGGACGGCAAAGCTGCGCGTCGGCGCGCCCGCGGCTACCTGGCCCGCGTCCTCCAGCACGAGATTGACCACACTAACGGCGTGCTGTTCATTGACCTGGCGACGGAAGTGTGGTCGGTCGAGGAAGGGCAGGAAGAAACGGCCGAGATGGAGGACGCCGAGCGGCGCGGGGCGGCGGAGCGGCTGCAGGAGTAATCGCGCCGCTGTGCCCGGATTGGAGTGCGGGCTTCAGGCCGCACAAATGGGGGCGGGCCGGCGGCCCGCCCTACGGTTTCGGCACAGATGGGGGCGGGCCGGCGGCCCGCCCTACATGGCCTACGGAACCAGGCGCAGCAGGATCGGCAGGTAGATGCGCTCGGGCCACGGCACGATGGTGATCTCGTGAGTGTCCGTGACCGGGGACTCCGCACAGTTGGTCGCCGTCACCACCAGCGTGTGCGTGCCGACATCCAACGCGCGCACCGAGACCGGCTCCGCGCCCCCGTCGTCCCACAGGTAGAGGATCGGCAACGTGGCGTTGGTCGGTTCGTACACAGTCGTGAAGGTGTACACGCCCGGATAGCCGGTCGTCTCGCCCAGGATCGCGACCCCGCTCAGGTCGACGCAGGTGCCCTGCTCGACCACCGTGACGATGACCTCGTCGGACACCGGCTCGGCCATCTCGCAGTTCCAGACCTCGATCACGACCGTGAAGTCGCCCACAGCGGCGTAGGTATGGCTGAAGAGCAGCGGGTCATCGCCGCTCGTATCCTCGTCCACCGGTGTGCCATCGCCGTAGTCAACCGCGTAGTGGTAGGGCATCGTGGTGTCGTCCGGCGCGATGTCCGCGCTGAACTCGACCAGCGTATCGGTGTAGATCGTCCCCGCCGTCAGCAGCGTCAGGGCCACGCTCTCGACCTCCACACACGGCTCGACGATCACGATCTCGTGTGTGTCGGTGGCCTGGGCGGCGGTGCAATTCGTGGCGGTGACGACCAGCGTGTGCGAACCTGCGTCAAGCGTGCGCACCGAGGTAGCCGCCGTGTCGCCGTTGTCCCACAGATAGGAGATCGGCTCGCTGGCGTTGGCCGGCTCGACCGAGGCGGTGAAGGTATAGACACCCGGCTCGCCGGTCGTCTCGCCGGCGATGGTGACTGCCGTCAGGCTGATGCACTCGCCCGGCAGCACCGTCACCGGGTGAGTGACGCTGTCGCTGCCGACGCTGTTGGTCACCCACAGGGTCACATCGAACGTGCCCGGCGCAGCGTAGGTGTACGACGGGTCGCTATCGGTGGACGTGCCGACCCCATCCCCGAAGTCCCACCCGTAGCTCAACGGCGTCGAACCGACGGTCTGGTTGGTGAAGCGCACAGGATCGCCCTGGTTCACCGGGCTATTGCTGGCGAACTCCGCCGTCGGCGCCAGCGGGGTCACGCAGCCCGCCCCGCCAGCGATCAGCGCGATGTCGTCCACGTGCCAACCGTCACGGACGGTGTTCGTGTCCGAGGTAAAGCGGAAGCGAACGCGGGCGTCGGGTTGGTGATCCAGCACCGGCACGGGGAACTCCTGGTAGCTCCAGGTGGTGTGGTTCGGGCCGCTGTAGGTGGCCACGACGTTCCAACTGCTCCCGCCGTCGTCGGAGACCTCCACATAGCAGTAGTCCCAGCCCGCCTCGGTATCGTAGATGTGCCAGAAGCCCAGCGCGACCCCCTCGTAGCCGGAGAGGTCGAAGACCTGCGAGGTCAGCGAGGTGTTGCGGTTGTTGCTGTAGTTCCCGCCGGGACTCTCGGTCCAGGAGTGCGTCGCGCTGTGCGAGGCCTCGGTGGTGATCGCCCAGGGCGCCTGGGGGGTCCAGCCCTGATTGCCGGATTCCACATCGTCAGCGAAGATAGCGCAGATGGGGTAGAGGGTGAAGTCCTGGCGCACCGTCTCGTAGTCCTGGGCGACAACGCCGGCGACGGTGGCGGGGGCGTAGCCGGTCGGGCCGGTGGCGGTCAGGTCATACGTGCCGCTGATGACGCGCATCTGATAGTAGCCGGTGAGGGGGTCGGAGGTGGTCTGGAAGGCCCCGCCGGCCACGGTCGCCTGCAGCGGCAGGTTGGTGGCGGCGTCGCGGACGTAGCCCTCGATGAGCGGCGCGACCTCGGGGTCGAGGATGTACAGGAAGGTCGCGCTGAACGCGCCCCAGTTGCCGGCGGCATCTCGTCCACGGACAAAGAGGATGTGGCGACCGCTGGATAGTCCGGTCGTGTCCAGCGTTGCCTCGACGTCCTCGATCGTCTCGTTGAACGCGCCGTCCACGGCGGTCATCGGGTAGGCGACGGGCACGGTGGTGGTGATCCACGGGGGGACATCAATGTAGTATTCGGCAGCGACGACGTTCTGCACCGGTTCGGTGCCGTTGGAGTTGTTGTAGCGGGTGTCGTTGATCGTCGCCGTCAGTTGGACCGGATCGCCGACGACCGCCCCGCCCGGCACAGCGGTCACGTTCAACGCGTCGGGGCCGGCGGGGGTCATGTAGGGCGTGCGCGCGGCCTTGAGCGCGTAGATCAGCGCCGGGAAGTTATCCGGCACGATCACGTTCTCGAAGGTGGAGCAGTCCTGGAAGAAGGCCGTGCCCAGTTCGAAGGTGTAGGCGGCCAGGCCCAGCTCGCCGTAAGCCCAGTCCACGGTGGTGCCGTCGGTGACGTACAGGCTGTAGGACTGCTCCGGTTCGTAGCCATTGAAATAGGCGAACTTGCGCCCAAGGGTGGTCAGGGCGGTGCTGTTCGGCGGAGCGGAGGGAGTGTAGCCCCATGCCCAGAGCACCAGTTGGCTGTAGCTGTGGATGTCCAGGAAGATGCCCATGGCGTCGGCCGGCGCGGGGTCGCCTGGATTGGGACCGCGCTGGTCGGGGAACTGGGCGCGGACGTAGTTCAGCACCGCCTGGGTCTCCGGCTCGGAGCCGGCGCTGGGGCCACGATAGGTCTCGGCGTAACAGGTGCCGCTGGAACCGCCGCAGCAGCCCCACTGGAAGGGATAGTTGCGGTTCAGGTCCACGCCCCAATCGTTAGGATACCCGGTGCAGCCGGTGCTGTCGGTGTTCTTGCGCCACAGGTCGCCGGCCTCGGCCATCTTGCGCCCATCGGGGTTGGCCTGGAACAGCAGGTGGACCTCGTTGTAGTCCAGCAGCCAGGTTACGTCCGGATCCACGCCGTAATTCTCCAGCAGGTACTCAGCGAAGCGCATGTTCATCTCGGCGGGGGTGTACTCGCGGGCATGGATGGAGGACATGAAGAAGACAGCCGGCTTGGGAGCGGCAATAGCCGAGTTGGTGATCCGCAGCACCATCAGATCGTAGCCAGTGTTGCCGCCGGGATTGACCTTCTCCCACGAGTCGCCGATGTCGCTCCAGGTGGCCAGGTGCGGGTAGGCGGCGGCGAGGGCTGCCGCGTCGGCGTAGGTCTCCTCGACCGTGCGGTAGCAGGGGTAGCCGGGGATCGTGTCGGGGCCCTGGCCGGGCAGGGCGACGGCGGGCTGGTTCAGGCGGGCGGTAGCTTCCGCGTCCACCTGGAGGGTGAAGCCGGCGGCGCGCATACGCTGGTAGCCGGCGCGGTCAACGGCGACCACCAGGTAGCCCAGGTCGTGGTGCACCTCCCACGGCTCGATCCATGCGGCCAGGTCGTCCACCATCTGACGGTCGCTGTAGAAGGCGCGGACGACCCAGGGTCCGTCGCCGGCGGGGACGGTCTGCATCCACGGGGGGAGCAGCGCGTCGTCCGGCGGCGGGGGAGCGGCGCTGGCGCGCAGCGGCGCCACGGCCAGCAGGGTCGAAAGGAGAACGAACGCGGTCAGGATGCGAAATGCCTTGGTCACAGTAGCCTCCTACTTGCAGCACAGCAGGGAGGGGGCGGACACGAAGGCCCGCCCCCCACGGTGCTATTGCTATGGGGCGGGCACGGGGGTCCGCCCCTACGGTGAAACGCACTTCACGGGTTATTGCGCAGGATGATGGGCAGGTAGGTGGTGTAGGGTTCCAGCACCGTCACATTCTGCGCCACCGTATCCGCGCAGCCGGCGGTGGTGGTCACGGTCAGGCTGACCAGGAAGTCGCCGCTGGAGGTGAAGGTGTGGATCGGGTTGGCGATGTTGTAGGTGTAGCCATCGCCCATGTCCCACAGCCACTCCGCTACCGGACCGGTCGAGGCGTCGGTGAACTGCACCGGGACGTAGGGGAAGATGGGGGTCGGGGCCCAGGTGAAGTCGGCCGCGGGTGCCTCGTAGACGGTGACCGTGCCGGTGGTCGAGTCGGAGCCGTAGGTGTTGGTGACCCACAGCGTCACCGTGAAGACGCCAGCGTCCGTGTACTCGTGCGTCGGGTTCTGGGCGATGGACGTATCGCCATCGCCGAAGTCCCACAGCCACTCGGTCGGGCTATTGCTGCTGGTGTCGGTGAAGTCCACGATCAGCGGCTGGCAGCCCTCGGCGGGCGCGTAGTCGAACGAGGCGACCGGCGGGTCAGCGACGGGGCAGGCCAGCGGGTAGAACTCGCTCGGCGCGTAGGGCGGGTTATCGGAGCCGAAGTAGCCGCCGAAGACCCACATCCCCGGCAACCCATCGCTGGGGTCCGGAGTGCACAGTGGCACGAAGGCCCCGGCGTGGTTGCGGCGGGCGTTGAGCAGGTCGGGGAAGGCAGTGTCGTAGGTATTGCTGGCCACGTTGTAGCTGACGACCTCGGCCGAAGAGCCCGACCACTGGGCCATCGTTGCCAGGACGATCTGGCCGGCCAGTGAGTAGCCGGAGCCGGAGTCGAAGCCGAAGGCGCGCCCCTCGTCGCCGGGGGACGGCAGATCGGCCACCGCCGCGTTGTCCCAGGTGCCGACGGCCGGGTCCATCCGCTCAGCCATCGTCTGGGCGATCAGGGAGGTCCCATCGAAGGTATCGCCGCCGAAGGCGTAGATCATCCCGTCCACGACAGCGGCCATGATGTAACTGCGGGCCAGGTTCAGGTCGCCCAACTGGGTGAAGGTGTTCGACACCGGGTCCCAGCGTTCGGTGCGGGCGGTCATGTACGGGCTGGTGGTCGGGTTGAAGCCGCCGAAGATGTAGACCTGGTTATTGTATACCACCTGCGCGCCAGGGGTGTAGCCGGTCCAGGCGCTCGGCAGGTTAGCGACGACCGAGGCGGAGTTGGTGGCCGGGTTGTAGCACTGGACGTTGAGCGTCGAGCTGCCGTCGGACTGCCGCCCGCCGAAGGTGCAGAGCAGGTCGGCGCTGCCGTTGTTGACCAGATTGACCGTGTAGTTGGAGATCGGGTTGGGCATCGTCGCCCCGGTGCTCGTGCAGGTGCCGGTGCTGGGATCGAAGCGGTAGATCGTGCCGATCGTGCTTGTGCCCGAGCGGCCGCCCAGGATATAGACCATGCCGTCGCTGGGGAAGTACTCGGCGTCAATGCGCGTCAGGTCGAAGCACATCGAAGGCCCTGCCGTCCACTGTCCCAGGTAGGTCAGGTTGAAGTTCTGGGTGGTCACCGTGTCCGTGACGACCACGACGCCGTTGATCGTCTGTGAGGCGTAGGCGTTCTTGGAGGCGGTGACGTTGTAGGTGCCGGGGAGCAAGGTCATCGTGTAGTAGCCGGTGGGGTCGGTGATGGCCGTGATCGTCGCGCCTTCGGCCGCCGGGGAGGCAACCACGCTGGCCCCGGCGAGCGGGTTGCCGCTGCCGGCGTCGTAGACATGGCCATCCAGATAGCCGTTGTCCACATCCCCGCACCAGGCCAGGCCGGCGTTGTAGATGTTGAGGTAGCCGTAGCCGTAGGTGTAGTTGCCCTGCCCGTCGGGCGGCGCGCCGCAGTTGCCGGCCGGCGGGGTATCAGCGGTATTCTGCAGGATCTGGAAGGTCTGGTCAATCTGCCCAACCAGGCTGGGGTTGCACGACCACAGCAGCGCCACCGCGCCGGCGGTGTGCGGGCTGGCCATGGAGGTACCGTCCATGTTGCCGTAGGCGGTGTCGCTGGTGTTGTAGGCCGAGCGGACGGCCACGCCGGGGGCGGAGATGTTCGGCTTGGTGTAGGGGTCGTGGCCGAACGCCGACGGCCCGCGGCTAGAGAAGCTGGCGATGGTGCGGCTGCTAGCGTGGGCCGCGCTGGCGAAGGAGATCTGATAGTCGCCCGGCGAGCCGAGCGTGCTGCAGGACGAGCCGGAGTTGCCGGCCGAGAAGGCCGGGAAGATACCCGCCGCCTGCCACGAGCTCACCGTCGCCTGATACCAAGTATCGCCGCCGCCGCCGCCCCACGAGTTATTGACGATATTGGGCCGGTTTGCCGCGCTGCCGCCGGGGTTCAAGATCCAGCTTCCACAGGAGAGGAGGTCGCTGTCATCGCAGGAGGTGCCGTCGCAGCCCTGGCAGGCGATCCACTGCGCGTTCGGCGCCATGCCGATCTCGTTCGCCCCGGCGGAGCCAACCATCGTGCCCATCGTGTGCGAGCCGTGGCTGTGGCCGTCGGTCGGTGCGGCATAGGTCCCGTCGGGGTCGAGCCAGCAGTTCGTATGCGGACCGGAGCCACAGCGGTACTTGCTATATAGCGCCTCGTGCGTGTAGCGCACGCCAGTATCAATGTTAGCGACGACGATCCCCTCGCCGTGCGCGCCGAACGCCGCCCAGAAAGCCGGTGCACCAGTGTCCGTGATGCCCCACTCCGGCGTCTCCGGCGCCGGAGCCAGCGGGCCCACCGTCATCTGCGGCTCCTCCAGGTAGTAGACCCGTGGTGCGCGGATGTAGAACACCTCGGGCAGCGCGGCGATAGCGTTCGCCGCCGCCAGGTCGCCGCCGTAGACGTACAGATCGTTGCTGGCGATGAACGTCTGGTGGCGCAACCCGCGCCCATCCAGGTAGGCAATTGCCGCCGCCTGGCTGCGCTCGGCAGCCGCGGTCAGCGCGTTCACCACGAACTCGCCCCGCGCCTCCCAGTCCATCCCGTAGGCGGGGGACAGGTCGGGCCGTTCGGAGAAGCGAACGATGAAGTCATTGCTGCCCACTGTCGTGAGCGCTTCCAGCAGCGCCGGCTCGATCTTGCCGGACACGTCGGTCTGGTCGGCCGGCGCGGCGCTGGCTGCCAGCGGCAACGCGCCCAGCAGGACCACCAGGCCCACAACCACCCTCAGCATGTTTTTCGTTCTCATGGATTCTCCTATCTCCTTCGAGTCATTTCAAGTCGCGGAACTATGACAGGTATTGTATATGATTGAGAATCTGTGACACCACCTCCTCAATAACACGGATGGGCAGGATTTGCGGATACCGACGATGTTTTTCTCGATCTGCAAAATCCTGCCCTCCATCCGTAAATCCTGCCCATCCGTGTTCTCACCCCCCGCTCATGATCACCGGCAGGTAGACAGGGAACGGCTGTTCCACGCCACCGACGCGGATCGGCTGGGCGACGGTCGTGCTCCAGCCACAGGCGTTGCGCGCGCGCAGGGTGACGGTGTATGTACCGGCGCTGTAGTAGGTGTGGTTCGGATTGCGCACCGTCGCCGCGCCGCCGTCGCCGAAGGCCCACTGCCAGCCGATCGGGTCGTTCGCGCTCGTGTCCGTGAAGTGGACGGCCTGCCCCGGATCCGGGTTGACGGGCGAGAATGTGAACCCTGCCACCGGCACCGGCAGGACAGTGACCGTGTCGGTGAACGTGTCGTCCCCGCCGACGTTGCTGGCGTTCAGGCTGACCGCGTAGTCGCCGGCGAGGGTGTAGACGTGCGCTGGCGACGGATCGCCGCTGCTCCCACCGTCGCCGAAGGCCCACTGGAAGGCCACCGGCACCTCCGGCGGGTAGGTGGTGGTGTTGGTGAAGTGCATCGCCGCGTTCACGCAGGCCGGGCTGTCGCTGACGAAGCTGGCGACGGGCGCGTCGGGCACGTAGATCTCGACTGTGGCATCGTCGCTCAGGGCGAGCACCTCGGCCTGGACGTGGGCCGTGCCGCTCTCGCCGCCCGCGGTGAGGGTGGTGACGGCGTGGCCCTGCATATCACTGACCGCCGTCGGCGGGTCCACCGTGCCCAGGTCGGTGGTGAAGGTGACCACCCAGCCGGGCACCGGCGTGCCGTCCAGCAAGGTGAGCGTGGCCGTGAGTGCAGCCTGGCCGTAGACGACGGGAATGCTGGCCGGCGCGGCCTCCAGGGCAATGACTTCGGGGTCACTACCGATCGTAGTTGTGAGGAAAACAGCGGTGAAAGGCCCCCAGTCGCCGTCATCGTTGCGACCGTGCACCAGCAGGTAGTGGCGGCCCGGCGCGAGCGCCGAGGTGTCCACGGTGGCGACCACGCCCTCGCTCGTCCCGCCCCAGGCACCGTCGGCGGGGGACATCGGCGTGCCGGTGCCGTCGGCGCCGGGGAAGTCGGCGAAGTACTCGGCGGCGACGACCGGCTGTAACGGGTCGCCGCCGTAACGGGCGTCGAAGACCGTGGCGGTCAGTTGGACGGGCGTGCCCTGAGGCACGGACGGTTCGCTGACGGCGACGCTGTGCGTGTCCGGCCCGTAGACGGTCATGTAGGGCGTGCGGGCGATCTTGTGCAGGTAGAGGAAGGCGGGACGGTTCTCGGCCCAGAAGTCGCGCGTCATGCCGTCGATGCCGTCCATGCAGCCGTAGGCGGGGAAGAAGCCACCGCACGAACCGCTGCTGGGTCCGATCTCGAAAGTGAAGGAGGCGACGCCGAACATGCCGTAGGTCCAGTCGTCGCTGGAACCGTCCACTGTGTAGATGTCACCGGAGGGGTCGTAGCCATTGTAGGTGGCCAGCTTGCGCCCGATGGCCCGCAGTTGGGTGTCATTGGGGGCCGGGCTGCTGCTGAAGCCGAACGGCCAGAGCACCAGGTCGCTATAGGTGTGCAGGCTGAGAAAGACGCCGGTGGTGGTGAGCGGGGAAGCGGGCGCGATCTCGTCCTGGCCGTTGGGTCCGTTCTGATCGCGCATCACCGAGGCGAAGTGGGCCTGGAAATAGGCCGTCTCCGGTTCGGAACCGCGGCTGGGGCCGCGGTAGGTCTCGGAACACGGTTGGCCGCTCGACCCGCCGCAGCAGCCCCAGAAGAAGCTGTGGTTGCGGTTCAGGTCGACGCCCCATGAGCCAGGGTCGGTACAGCCATCGTCGTTGTCCATATTCTTGCGCCGCATGGCGCTGGTGTTTGCCTCGTTGACGCGGTGGCCGTCGGGGTTCTGCGAGACCAGCACGTAGGCGACGTTGTGGTCCACCAGCCAGGTCACGTCGGGGTCCACGCCGTAGCCGCCCGCGCCGTCGTAGCCCTCGGTCAGGTAGCGGATGTAGCGAATGGCCATCTCCGGGGTGGCCACTTCGCGGGCATGGATGTTGGCGAAGAGGTAGAAGACCGGCTTGTCGGCGATGTCACCGTAGACGGGGTCCTCGTTGCTGATGCGCAGCACCCACATGTCGCGGTGATAGCCACCGTGCTCGGCCTGCCAGGCATCGCCGATGTCGAACAGTTCGGTGATGTCGGGATAGGCGGTGTTGATGTCCTGCAGAAAGTTCACCATGTAGCGGCCGTAGGAGTTGCTGTAGTCATCGTCGAAGTAGTAGAAGCGCGGGTCGAGCGGGGCCTGGATGCCCAGCAGCAGCGTCCGTTCGACGTCGATCTCCAGCCGGTAGCCCAGGGACTGCAGCCACTCCGCCTGGCCGGGGACGAGCTGGGCCACAGCGTAGCCCAGGTCGTAGTGCACCTCCCAGACGTCCAACTGGCCAGCGACGGCGTCCAGGTGAGCGCGGTCATGCACATAGAGGCGGACGACGATCGGTTCATCGGGGGCCTTGCCACCGACAATGACATAGTCCGTCTGCGCCCAGGGGGGCACGGTAGATGGCTCGTAGGTAAAGGGTGGGAGTGCGCTCTGGGCGCGGGAGAGAGGCGGAACGGTCAGGCTCAAGCACACAGAAACGAGGAGTACGATAGGGAGGAAACGGTAGACGGTTCTCAAAATGACCTCCTGGTAATGAGATGGGTCCGGGACAGACCACGGTATTCTAGCACACCTCACGGCGAAGTCAAGCAGAGCCATGGTAGCACGAAGTAGGGGCGGGGCTCCGTGCCCGCCCCCTACGGAGGGTCGCCCCTACGGGCCCCGACGATCAAGGCGACCACCGTAGGGGCGGGGCTCCGTGCCCGCCCCCTACGGAGGGTCGCCCCTACGGGCCCCGACGATCAAGGCGACCACCGTAGGGGCGGGCCTCCGTGCCCGCCCCCTACGGAGGGTCGCCCCTACGGGCCTCGACGATTAACGGACGATGCCCAACAACGCCCTCTGCGCCTGCGGGGAGAGGCCCAGGTCGCGAATCTCCGCCTGTAGCTGTTCGGGGCTGCCATAGCCGCCGAGGTAGCCATTCACCCGCGCCGCCGCCGTCGAATTGACGAAATCGGCCGCCTCGGGATAGATGGCCGCGAACTCGTCCCTCAGGCTGCGCGTCTCGCGCAGGTAGTACTTCTGGTGGTAGTCCTCGGCCAGGTAGAACTCGCTAAACGGGACGATCTCGGTCTGCACGCGGCAGCGGCAGCGGGCCTCGTACCGCTCCAGCGATGCCTGGGCCAGCCGCCGCTGCTCCTCGTCGTGGTAGAAGATGATCGAGGCGTACTGCCGCGACCAGGATGGGCGAGTCGGCGCGTGGCCGGCCCAGAAGACGTCCAGCAGTTCCTGGTAGGAAATCTGGGCCGGGTCGTACTCGACCTGCACCGTCTCCGCGTGGTCGCCCAGGTTGTAATACGTCGGGTCGGCGGTCGTGCCGCCGGCGTAGCCGACGCGCGTGCGGACGACGCCGGGGAGGCTCCCGAACCGGGAGTCGGGGCCCCAGAATCAGCCCATGGCGAACGTCGCCGTGGCCGTATCGGCGGGCGCGGCGGCGTCTATCGGCGGGATGGAGAAGAGACGCAGGTATTCGCCATAGCCCTCTTCTTCCAGGTCTTCCCTGGGCACGAAGCGGAGCGCCGCCGAGTTGATGCAGTAGCGCAGGCCAGTGGGCGGCGGCCCGTCGGTGAAGACGTGCCCCAGATGGGAGTCGCCGTGGCGGCTGCGCACCTCGACGCGGCGCATCCCGAACGAACTGTCCTCGATCTCGACGATGTTCTCCGCCTCCAGCGGGCGAGTGAAGCTGGGCCAGCCGCTGCCGGAGTCGAACTTGTCCAGGGAGCTGAACAGCGGCTCCCCGGAGACGACGTCCACGTAGATGCCCTCGCGATGGTTGTCCCAATACTCGTTCTGGAAAGGCGGCTCGGTGCCGTTTTCCTGCGTGACGTGATACTGCAAGGGTGTAAGCATAGTCCTCAACTCGCTCTCGGATGGCCTTGGGAAGTCCATCCAGGGTTGGTGCTCCCCGCCAGGGGAAGCCGGGGGGATTCCCTCCGTTTCTGTTGCGTCCGCGGCCACGACGTCTGTCGCCGGCGCGGAGCGCCCACAGGCGGACAGGCCGACGACGACAAGGGCAGCGAGCACAAGCCCCAAGACGATCCAACGACTGAACCGATGGGTCAACATGCGCCTCCTGGTGGGTCGAGATGGAGCAAATATACCAGACGCGCATTAGATTTATATTGGAGGGGCGTAAGATCGGCGGTAGAGCGGGCTAAGGCGTAGCGAGCAGGTCCGCCAGCGCGTCCTCCAAGCGGGGAAAGCGGAAGGAGAAGCCGGCCTCCTGTAAGCGGCGGGGCACGGCCCGCGCCCGGTCAGCATCCATGATCGCACAATCCGTTCGATCCGTTCCCGGAATCCGTTGACAGCCGCCCACGAAAGAAGACCTCCGAGGTCTCGAAAGACCTCGGAGGTCGGGGGAGACTGGCGAAGTCTTGCGGACTTCGGCAGCCTCGGGGCGTCGGGCGGGCCGGCAGCCCGCCCGACGCGGTTCTGCTTACTGGCTGTTGCGCATGATGATCGGCAGGTACAGCGCCGTGTAGACGTTCACATCGGTGCTGTAGACCACCTGCGAGCAGGGGTTGTCCACCGTCAGCGCCACCAGGTAGGTGCCGTAGCTGGCGAAGGCG